>JAYENG010000096.1:0-15085 GCA_034721975.1 Bacillota bacterium | reverse complement strand
AAGAGATAATAGAATAAAACTTATTAGTCTAAGTGAAATATACGAATAATTGATTATTGCGGGGGCAATCGGGAAATAGCAAAATCAGCTCCTAATAACAACTAATTACAAAAACAGTTAGAATTCAAGTTTTTACGAGCCTGTGTTCTAGCTGTTTTTTCTTGATGAGAATCCTAGAAATTATTTTTGCGCATAGCAAACAAAAGCAGGTTGTTAAACTAAGTGTATTGATTATTCTACGACAAAAGCGCCACCTGTTCATGAATTAGAGCGCCATCGATATTCCTCCCAAAAATAAAAAGCATCATCTCTTTGAAAACTTTTTCATGAGATCTGTGATTGAATTTTCTAAATCCATCATTTTCTTTGATGTCTCCAAAAAATCCTTCTGTTGAATCGACCGAATTTGTCTGTAATAAATACCTTTTTCACTTTGGATATTTTTATGGGATGCTTCTTTAAGAGCATCCCATCGCTAATTGATTTTGATCACTTTATTTTATCCTAACATTTACAGTCGGTAACTAGTCGAAGCTAAAACCCACTGAGTCGCCTGATATTATCGGGTCACTAGGTGGGTTTATTTTATGCCAAGGAAAAAATCAAAAGGTCATTTGGTTAGATTTGTTTTTTTAAAAAACGGAACGTTATTCTTTAATTATGAAGAATAACGTGCTAAAATTAAAAAGAGGTGAGATAAGTGAATGTGTTTACTGAATTAGCGAAGAATCCGGTTTTTACAATCGATGATGTCAAAAAACTAGTAGGTAATGAAAAGACAGCTTATTCGCAGTTGGACCGGTTGATGAAAAAGGATCTGGTTAAAAAGATACGTAAGAACATATACTCTGCAGTCAATCCAACAACAGGGCAGCTTATAGCAACGCGTTTTCAAATCGCTTGCGCTATAACTGATACTGCTTATATCTCTCACCACAGCGCTTTTGAATATTATGGGCTGGCGAATCAAGTGTTCTATGAAGTGTACATTTCATCTGATACAAGGTTTAATCACTTTGAATATGATCTTGTAGCTTATAAATATGTTGCATCAAGGATGAGTGAGGGTGTTGTTGAAGCAAAGAACACCACTGGGGTTAGAATAACTGATCTGGAACGGACAGTTATTGACAGCATAAGGGATTTCAATAAAATAGGTGGATTTGAAGAACTGCTGAACTGCCTTGAAGTAATCCATTACTTGGATGAGAAGAAACTGAAGCGATATCTTGATATATACAATACCCAGGGCATATATCAAAGGGTTGGATATCTTCTTGATCATTATCGAAAAGAGATGCAGTTATCAAAGGAGTTCATAGAATATTGCAAAGGTAAAATAGGAAAAAGCAGACGGTACCTTGTGAGTGAAGCAAAAGAAGATAGTAGATATAACAGTGAATGGGAACTGATGGTACCGGAAGGATTATTTGAAATAACGGATCAAGGAGGCGATATACTTGTCTAATTACGACATTATATATTTAGGGAAAAAAGCTCAAGAATTATGATTTGTGAGGGATACATTAGAAAAGGTAACGAGGCTAGCGGATATTCTGGAGTATTTAAATATAAATCCAGTTCTAAAGGATAGTCTAGCGGTGAAAGGTGGGACAGCAATTAATCTTACAATTTTCAACTTGCCGCGTCTTTCTGTAGATATAGATTTGGACTATTTAATCACCAACAGTAGAGAAAAAATGCTTGAAAATAGAGAGGCCATTAATAAAACTATTGATCGCTATTTGGTTTCCCTGGGTTATTCGAAAAATCCTAAGACGAAGAATCCTCATGGTTTGGACTCGTTGGTCTAGCGTAAATAAGGATAATATCAAGATTGAAATCAATTATTCATTACATTCTCATGTTCTCGAAGCAGAAGAAAGACCGATTATAACTGAGCATTTTTCCAGTGAATATAATGTGAAGTCCCTATCTCCAATTGAGATATATGGAAGTAAGATATATGCATTGTTAAGTAGATCGGCAGCTAGGGATTTATATGATGCAAGAAATATGATTCACTATGGTTTATTTGATGAATCGGAACAGGAGATGCTCAAAAAGTGCGTTGTATTCTATGCTGCCATATCAGCGAGAGATAAAAACAGTATAAACAAGACTTTTGATACCAAAGGCATTGATTTGATTACAAAAAGAAAAATTAAGACAGACCTTAATCCTGTCATTAAGACAAAAGATGATTTTGAGTTGGAGCCAGCTAAGAAACTCGTTAAAGAGTACATTTCTGATTTGATGATTCTTACGAAGGAAGAGAAGGGATTCCTAGATAGGTTTGAAAATGGGAAATACATTCCCGGGCTACTCTTTGAAGACGAGAAGATTCTGGATCGAATTAGAAATCATCCAATGGCATTATGGAAAACTAGATAGTAAAATATTAGCAACCCACCTAGAGAGAATCTAGTTTCGGAACGTTACCGAGGTTAGAGTGAATCTGAGTGGTTTTTTTTGCTTTGTATATACAATAGAAGAAACTCGTTTCAGTAAAAGCGTTAGAAGTTTATATATGGAGATAAATTCCAGCTCATCACATTGTGGTGGGCCTTCTTAATTGCATTTTTTACATAAAAATATATGGCCTATACGAGGGACTACATAGCATAGTCGGAGCAGTAAAATGCGAAATAAAATGTACTAATTGAGCCTGAGTTATCTTTCTCGTATCATGGCGTTTATGATGAACCCTTAGAAATATGATTTATGAATCACAAATCTACCAGCAGGAACATGAAGCACTTGTCAAAAGCCAAGACGAAGAAATTTATATGAGGCAGAATTTAGAAGCCTTGATAATATATCTTGAAAGCCAAAGTAGCTTTGACACTTTTGATGCTGCTGAATTTAAAAAGCTTGTTGAAAGAGGCATTCTGCACAAAGACTATGAGATTGAATTCATCTTTAAATGCGGAGTCAAAAGAATGGCCCATGGCTGGAGACGTGGAAAGAACGAGTAGCGGTCATTGAAGAATTCATCTAATTAAATAAAATACTCCTTTACCAATAGGAGATTGTACTTGCAATATGTTTCGTACAGAGGGAACATACGACCAAGCGTAATCATTCAAGGGAAAGGAGTTTTTTTAATGGACCAAAAAGATCAGACTATGTGGGTCTATGAATTGTAGGATCCTTTAGAAAGGATAGATGATAGCCCACTTCACAGTAAGCGTGAGTGGATTAAGGTAGCAGCATATTGTAGAGTGAGTTCAAAAAATAATGGAATATCAGTGTCGTTAGATAGTCAAGTTAGTTACTATACTCATTACATTGGTAATAGAGACAACTGGACCTTTGTACCTCATGGCTATTCAAGTTTTCAAGAGAGAGATAGAAGAAATAAAGAGGCTGAAAGAGCTGCTGTAAAAGCAGAATATTTGAGAGGACCGGAAGTTAAAGCGTTAATTAAGTTTTAAAGAAAGTAAAAAGAAGCTGAATAAGGATGTGTATGATTCGGTATGCGCATTTTTGAATCGTCATGGCGGGCATCTATTTCTCGGTGTTAAGGATAACGGTGATATTATAGGCGTCGATAAAGATTCTGTGGATCAGCTAAAAAAAGATTTCGTTACATCGCTTAATAATCCACAAACCCTAAATCCTGCTTTTTACTTGTCGGTAGAAGATGTTGAAATAGATGGAAAGACAATCTTGTATATTAACATACCGGAGAGTTCTCAAGTGCATCGCTGTAAGAGTAAAATCTTTTATCGAAATGAAGATGGAGATTTTGACATTACCAATAATACAAATCTAGTGTCTGTATTATATATGAGAAAACAAAGCACATATACAGAAAACAGAATTTTTCCCTATGCTGACATGGATGAGCTGGAAGATGAATTGTTTACAAGGGTTAGAAAAACGGTTGGAAACCTAAGACCCGGTCACCCGTGGGTTTCGATGGACAATATTGATTTGTTAAAAAGTGCAGGAATGTATTTGAAGGACCAGAACACAGGTAAGCAAGGTATTACCCTTGCAGGCATCTTGATTTTTGGTAGTGAACTGATGATACAAACAGCCCTTCCACACTATAGAACAGATGCAATTTTGAGAAAAGAGAATCTTGATCGGTATGATGACCGGGATGATATTAGGGTAAATCTTCTAAGAAGTTATGAAAGATTGATGCAGTTTATTGCTAAGCATCTTAATGACAAATTCTACCTCGAAGGTGATCAGCGAGTGAGTTTAAGGGATAAGATTTTCAGAGAAGCGATATCAAATTTGTTGATTCATAGAGAGTTTTCAAATTTATTTCCTGCTAAGTTGGTCGTGGAGAAGGACAGAGTATATATTGAAAATGGTAATAAGCCTCACGGAAATGGAATGATTGACCCTGAGGACTTTTCACCATATCCTAAGAATCCAAAGATTGCAAAGTTCTTTAAAGAGATCGGATGGGTTGATGAACTTGGATCAGGAGTTAGGAACATTTATAAGTACAACAAGATATATTCTGGTGCTGATCCTGAATTCATCGAGGGAGATGTGTTTAAAACAATTATTCCATTGACCCCGCAAGATACCCCGGAAGATACCACGGAAGATACCCCGCAAGATGATGCAAGAACACATGAAATATTAATGTTTTGTAAGACACCAAAGAGTAGACAGGAAATTCAAGATCATATTGGAGTCAAAGACTCAAGTGATTTTTCCAAAAGATTCTTGAATCCACTTATTAAAGGTGGATTGCTGAAAAGAACTCTTCCGAATAAGCCAACAAGTCCAAAACAAAAGTATTTTTCTGAACGATAAATGAAAAGCAACTAATATTAGGATGGGCTTAGGTGATTGCTTAAGTTATTACAAGAGCTGATCACCTAAGCTTCACCTAAGTTATCACCTAAGCTATCACCTAAGATGGTAACGATAACTTAAATGATAAAATTTCTAAGTATACCAGACAGCAATATTTAATAACCCACAAATAAGGCATCTAGGCTCGGAAATGTACCGAGCAAAGAATGAATATTGGTGGGTTATTTCAGGGGAATAGTCCTTGGGTGGAACTACTACGGGTCATAAAATCAAATAAAATCCGTTACAGGGCAAACTGAAGCGCTGTTTTTTTAGAGACCCTTCAAAAATTCGTGATTTTGGGCAGAATTCACTTATGATGAGAATTGCATAAAGAAATACATATATATAATAGAAGAAACTTGTTTCATTAGAATTGAAAAGCAGCAATCAGTCAGCGAAGTGTAGCAAGGTTCAGGATTGGATTCTCCATAGCAATAGATAACATAAAAAGCCGTTGTATATTCGATCCAGTATATTTAAGATAAACCAAGGACTCAATTAGAGAATTATAAATCGCTCTGAGAGCGTATATAGAGATCAAGTTTACAGCTCATCACAATGTGGTGGGTTTTTTTGCGTTATAGATTTCAAAATTCTTAATATATGGTTAAAACCAGAGTATTTCTTGACATTTTTCTGTGTATTGGATTTCCTTTTTATCCTTTTAGATCCGATTCGACGTGAGTAAGGTGAAAGGATAAAGGGACTGTAAGTTAGTAATATCAAGGGTTCCAGCACAACTGCCATATGTACTGATGTTACAGAAGCATTACACGTCTATGCATCCAATTAAAGCATAGAATTAAGCAAGATATAGTGCTTAAAATCAATCAATCACTACATATAGAAAGAAAACAAGGTGTTCTATACACCATAAATATACATTTAAATAGAGCAGGAGGAAATATCATGGTTTACTTAAAAATCAAAAGATTAATAGATATCATATACCTTTTCTTTTTTTTGATTATATTTTTTTACATATTTGAGCTATCTATTTCCCGATCGCCCCTTTTAAATTGCAATAAACTATTAGTCGATTTTCTCAATTAGAATTTCTTTGTTTCATTTTGTAACATATCTAAAAGAAATAACATAAAAAGGAATAATGTGGTAATATATAACCATAACAAAAAAAGGAGGGAATAATATGACAATACCAAAGTCATCTACAGGAATTTATCATGTTGTGTTAGGGGCGATAAATGAAGGGGGTGTTTTTAGAAAAAGAAACGATTATAAGAAGTTTATGGAAATTGTGAAAATGTATAAGGAATCGTTGGGAATCAGGTTGTTGGGTTATTCTTTGACTCCTTTGGTTGTTCATCTTGTAGTTCGTGATAATAGAAACAAGGTGATGGAATTTTTGGATTTGGTTATAGAGACATATACTGCCTATTGTTCTAAGGAACATTTTATGAAAGATGTGTTTCATAGTCAAAAAAAAATAAAAGCTATTGAAAATTATAAAACTTTTAAAAATACATTTAAATATATTCATAAATTCGGGGAGAACAGTTTAAAGCGTTTTCAAATTTATGATTTTGATAAAAAAGATGAATTTTTAGATGGAGATTATGTTTTAAGTGCATTTGGTGTAGATAATGAACAGTCTAAAAATGAAATGAACAATATATCTGTAATGGAAGCTTCTGAAAATTACAAGTTCAGGATGAATGAAATGGAATATTTCGCCGAGGAAAAGAAAACGATGAGAATAAGAAGAGCGGAGAAATTTATGAAGTCGTTTTTAGAGGAAAATAATATAAAAATAACTGATCTTAAAGATGACGACTATTATAATGATAAACTCAGGTTGATAAGAGCATTTAGAAAAGAAACAGATTTAAGTTATAGAGATATTGGTGAAATACTAGGTATGAGTCATACAAGTATAATAAGATTATGGAAGATTGCTCATGAAAGAGATATTGCTATTAATCTTTCTTAGTGGATTGCTCAGCAATCCTGCATATATTTATTATGAAAAAGGTTATTCGAGAAATGTAGAAAAATATGTGATTGTAAATGATGAGAATATCACTATTGAATTAAAAAAAGAATCTAGAAAACCAGATTTGAGTTATATGCTTAGTGATGCTTTTCCGAATAGTTGTAATTATCTTTTGAATCTTATAGATAGAGAGTTGAATAATACTCAGACAGTTGGAAAGGATATAAGAGTCATTGAGATGACTCTTGATGATAGATGGGTTATTTTAGAAGCTGATAAAGATATGTTAAGGATAATATATGAAAAAGCAAATATGAAAGATGATTGTTCATGAGGGAGTTAAATTTTCAACTGTAGTTGAAAATTAAAGGAAGGGGAATTTATGAAAAGGGTTATTTTATTGATAGTTGCTTTGATATTGTTTTCAAGTATTTCTTATGCGATAGCAACAGATTCTGTCAACGGGCTGAAACTTAACCAAGAGATACTAGAGGATTTGGGAATTTATATTTATGGAGGTTATGAAGACATACCATACAATGCTTTTAAGATGACTGATAATGGATATTATTCGCTTAATGGTATTTTAGGGGAGTACAGATATCATGGTTTCGATAGCATATTCAATCCATATACAAATGAGAAATTCCCAAATGATATGAATAGTTGTACTAAATTATCTGTAAAGAAATGGATTGAAAAAGGTTGGGATACAAGGAATTATAAAGATGATATTTATTATACATATCTAGATAAGCATAGTGATGGGATAGAGGTTGATTACTTGAAGGAAGCATATGACAATATGCTTCCTTTCAAACTCTCTATCGATAAAAACGCATGTGATTATCTGTATATATCACAATTTCCTTCGATTCTTTATCCAGGTAATGGAATCATGTGGCATAAAACTGAAAACGGCATTTGGTACCAAAGTTTTTCTTTGAAAACTTTAGAGGATAAATTGCCTGCCGAGGTGAAACTGGAGTTAACCGATTATGATGTTGATCCATTCAGTTTTGTCGATGAAAGACAAAAAATCGGTGTTAAACTAATTGGATTACTGGATGATTACAATATCTATAAAAACGATATAAAGAGAAGTCTATATTATAATCGTGATGATATTGAAAGTTTTGTTTTCAGCATAAATGAAGAATCTTTTGAAGTGTTGCCGAAGGATAGTTTCAACCGAAGCAAATTTGAATACGATATGTATTTGAGTTCCATCGATATAGAAAGAGGGTTTATTGATATAAATGCTTCTGTATATGTGAAGTATTTAAATGGTAAAACATCTGAAGTTGCAAAGCTTAGCAAGAGAGTTGAATTCGATAAGTCTGATAGTGAATACATACAGTCCTATTTCAATGCAGACAATATCATTGAAAAGGAATCGATAGGGCTTTGTGATATCAATTATTTCAACTTGAGCAAAGGAATTATTGACGGTTATGAAATCTCTTTTATCAACAGGGGAATTGAGAAGACTTATATTCTGTCTTCAGGAAACATCAATGAGAGTGTCAAGGCGTATCTTTTGGATTTTATTGAATATAATGAAATCCCTATAAAATCCAAAATTGAAATTGTTCAAAAGGCGATTGGTGAATATGGGGAATCCACTTATTCGCAATATATCGAGATTGTGAAAGAGGATGAAGGAATAATCATAGATTTCAATATTCCCGATGATGTATTCGATAAGGAAATCGTTTATGCAAGCAACGATACAAATATGGAAGCTGTGTCAAAAAAACAGATTTTCATTGATGATGATAAAGTGAAGTTCGATTATTTCTTCTCGGATAAATACAGATATGGGTTTGTGGATGAAGATAGATTGGTGCCTGTCGAAATCATCTTAACTTCTTATGGAGGCATCAGTTATGAGTATCACACTTGGATGCTCATCAAGTCTACTAAACCTATAATAAACTTTGTTCAGGGAAGTTTAGGTAGAGAGAATCATTATATTGAATTCATCAATAAAGATGAAACGGTGAACAGCAACGAGAAGTTGAGCAGATATCCCGTTGAATATGAAATAGTCTCTGATAAGGGTGAAATACAGTATATGGATGATGGATTCAAAATCAAGTTCGATGATAAAGGTATTTACGATGTGGAAATAATCGCCGACAACGGAATGAGAAAATCAACCGCTGATTATTCTGTTGTCGTTCAAGAGGATTTATCTCCGTATGTATATTTGAATGTCTATGATAATCAGATTCATAGAGGAGATAAGTTGAAAATGGATTTTGAATATCTAGGTGTTGATGGAGACCCTATTTTGGGAAAAGAGATAAAGGTATTTGAGGATTTAGACAACAACGGTGTTTATGAAAAGTCGTATTCTTATGATGAAAATAAAATCTACGATAAGTTGGGATTTTACAAGATTGTTGCAAAGGTGTGGGAAAGTGAAAAAACCACTGAAATAGAAAGAACCTTTATTGTAGATAATAAAATGCCGATCACTACTTTGTCGTTAGAAGAAAGTATTCAGCCTGAAAAAGTTGATCTGCTTATCGTAATGAACGGTAGAAATGAAGATGTCATAGAAAATATAAATGAATATGAAAATATTCTTAGTCAAAAGGGATTCGATGCAAAAGTTTTCTTCTTTAATGAAGGAACTGAAATATACAATACAAATGTGGTAGAAAATATTGCGTATGGTATAAATTATCCGCCTGCTACTTACAGTTATTCAAATGATGGATTTACAGGAACTCTAGCATTGGATGCTGTTCAGGATTCGGGTGAATTTGTAGATGAAGGAAGTTATCACACTAGAAGAACCTGTAGAGATGTGCCTGTATATGAAAGGACCAGGAGCTGCAGTATATGTGGCACTTACTATAACGCTTTGGGTTTTAAAATGTGCAAGTTCTGCTATGTCGTTTCAGGAACTGTAAGGAAATGCACTACAAAAAAATACTGGGTGTCCGATATCGTTTGGGTGCCTGATTATACAGGAGTCTATTCCGGCGAGGTTGAAAAGAAAGTAGCTACAGTATATGAGGATACATTCAGAGAAGATTCAAAAAAAGTCATTTTCTACCTTGACCCCGAAGAAGACGAGCTATCTGATTGGCAGTATAAGTCTGATTTATTGTTTTCAATAAGTGAAAATGACATCCTCAGCAAACTGAATGAGGTCTTCAGTGAACCTTCTCATTATCCGAATACTTATCTTATAAATGAATCCTTTGATTTGCTCTACGGTGATTATGACTTTGATGGGGATTCTATCATAAAGGAAGAGTTCGTTTTTAATCACAATTCTGAGTATCTCGATAATTCTTTGGGAACAGAAAGCAATTCTGATGTTTGGAGAGATGTAGAGCCGACTTCTTTTTCAATGCCTGGGCTTTATGAGGTGAGAAGAAGAATATTCGATAAAGTCTTTCCAAGCATTTATTCGAAGCAATCAAACGAACCGACAGTATTTATCAAAGTTCATAGGAAACCGATAGTGGACTTCGATATCAATCAAGGTGAAACTTTAGAGCTGATCGACTTTTCTTATGATCCTGATTATGAATATTCAAGAGAAGATAAAGGTATTGTGGAAACGAAAATCACCATTGAAGATAATCAGGAAAATAAAACATATCATCTGCCTGATAGTTTATTACCTGGGCAATATACGATTGTTTATTCAGTAAGGGATCTAGACGGTGTGTGGGAGAGTTTAACAAAAGAAATAACTATAAAGGAAAATGTTGCGTATTTAACAGCGAATGTCAGCCCTCAAATTGTTTCTATTGAAGACCGGGTTTATTTAAATGATGTCATTCTGTATGGGAAAAGTGTTTATAAAGTATCAATCGATGTAAATGACGATAATGTACATTTGAAGTATTACTATATTCCGAGCAGTGGAAAAAACATAGGTAGTTTCAATTATCTAGTGCCGGACGATACTGTAGATGGCAAGTATTATTTCAGAGTGGATTTTGAAGATTATAGAAATGCATCAAAGGGGATGACTTACTATTATCCGTTTACTGTATATTCGCCGATAAATTTGAAACTATTAGATAATGGAAAAGTTTCAAAAGGTGAAACGGTAAAAATCAGGGCGACTACTGAAGATTATGTAAAGGATGTCTATCTCTTCGATGGACAGCGACTTAGAAGATTGTATTTAAGGTCCGGTGTTTGGCGCACTCAGACGAGAGTTAAAGATGGTATGTATATAAAGGCGATACTGAATGATAAAGAGGAAAAGATTCCGATAAAATTCGATTATGAAAAGGTTGTTTCAGCAAGTATAAAAATGAAAGGCGATTGGAATTACTGGAGGGGACAAAAGAATATTTTTGGTGAAAGGCTCAAATACAATCCATATAGATTCATGAGTCATGAAAACATTACAATCACTATTGATGGTTTAGAAGATTATGATGGTGAAGTTATCTTGGACTTAGACAATAGACTCGATATCGATAATGAGTATCCGATTGCTTTATCTAAATCAGGAAGTGGATATATAAAGGAACTTACTTTACCGCTGGTAAATAGTTCGTTGTCATACGACAATGAAAGATTAGAAAACAAGTACAGTATTTCTATAAACTATGATAATAAAACAACAACAAAGCATTTTGATATAACGGGAAATATCTACGATAGAATTTATATTCAACCTGGATTTTAGATACTAACTTACCGATAGAGGGAGATGTGTATAATACGAATGTAGTATTGATAAGGAGAAAATGGAGATGAATAAACAAGATTATAGTATTGAAAAATTAAATTCAAATGAAATTTTTCTTGAAATATCAAAATTAATATCAAAGACAAAAGATACAATTAGATATAACTTGAATTCAGAAATGGTAATTTTATATTGGAGTATTGGAAAAAGAATTAGAGAAGAAATCATATCTGATAGCAGAGCAGATTATGGAAAAGAAATAGTATCAGATTTAAGCAAAAAGCTAAAATTAGAATTTGGCAGAGGTTATAGTCGTAGAAATCTATTTAACATGATAAAGTTATTTGATGTTTTTAATGATAAGCGGATTGTGCAGACGTTGTCTGCACAATTGAGTTGGTCTCATTTGCTTGAAATAATTAAAATCGAAGATGTTATAAAAATAGATTTCTATATAACCATGTGCATGAATGAACGTTGGAGTATACGGACTTTAAAAGAGCGGATAGATTCAATGTTATTTGAAAGAACAGCTCTTTCTGAAAAATCAGGCAAAACCATAATAAATGATTTGAATTTATTAACTAATGAGAACAAGATGAGCACGGATATCTTTTTTAAAGATCCATATATATTGGATTTTTTAGAATTGCAGGATACTTTCAGTGAAAAAGACTTAGAAACGGCAATTCTAATAGAATTAGAGAATTTCATGTTAGAATTTGGAAGGGATTTTACATTTGCGGGACGACAAGTTAGAATTACGATTGGAGAAAAAGATTACTATATTGACTTGCTGTTTTATCATAGAAAATTGAGAAGATTGGTTTTGATTGAGCTTAAATTAGGTGAGTTCAGACCTGAATATAAAGGACAAGTTGAATTGTATTTAAGATGGCTAGATAAATATGAAAAAAATAAAGGTGAAGAATCACCAATCGGTATTATTCTATGTGCTGAAAAAGCGACTGAAACTGTAGAATTATTAGAATTAGATAAAAGCGGGATTCATGTTGCTCAATATTTAACACAAATGCCTTCAAAAGACGTATTAGAAAAAAGATTGAATAAAGCTATAAAAAATGCAAAGCAAAGATTGGTTCAAAATAAATAGAAATGACATCTATAATATCAAATGATAATAAAGAATTGATGAATAATAACTTTCTACTTTAATCCTGTATTCCAATATCATAATTTGTTATAATGATATCTAGATATGGGAGATGAGGATGATGAAAAGCAAAAAGTTATTAGTTGCAGTATTGGTTTTAGTTATGATTATTTCGGCGGGAACGATGTCTTTTGCTGAAACGGATTATGAAAAATTTGAATTGTTTATCGATTACATTGAAAATTATTATTATAGAGATGTAACTCGTGATGAAATAATGGAAGATGTATATAAGGCTATGTTTGATGGTTTGGATAATCATAGTGCTTATTTTTCAAAAGAAGAGTATTCTGTTTTTACAGAAGACGCTGAAGGTAGTTTTGGTGGGATAGGTGTGACGATAACTACAGAAGATGGCTATGTAAAGGTGATTCAGATGTATGAGGATGCTCCCGCTATGAGATCCGGAATGCAGGTCGATGATTTGATAATAAAAGTCGATGGTGAAGAGATAATAGAGGTTCCACTCGATGTGGCTGCTTCTAAAATCAGAGGTGAAGTTGGAACTGATGTTATTCTCACTGTTTTGAGAAAAGGTCAAGAAATAGATCTTGTTGTCACTAGGGATTTGATTGTCATCAAAAATGTAGAGTATAAAATTTTAGATGACAATATAGGATATTTAAAGATTACTCGGTTTGCTGAAAACATCGATACTGAGGTTCATGATGCGGTGAGAGAGTTTATTCAAAATCAAGTGAATGGAATAATTGTAGATCTAAGAAACAATCCAGGTGGTAGAGTCGATACTGTTGTTAAGGTGTCGGAGCTGTTTCTTCCTAAAGATGATCCTATTTTACAGATAGATTACAGGGCGTATAAGGATGAAATGTTTAAATCCAATATAAACGGGATTACTCAGCCTATGGTGGTTTTAGTGAATAGAAGCAGTGCAAGTGCTTCAGAGATATTTGCCAGTGCGATGCAAGATAACGACAGGGCTATTATCGTAGGTGAAACCACTTATGGCAAAGGTACTGTTCAGAGCGTTATTCCTCTTAATGATAAATCTGGCTTTAAAATGACTATAGCCGAGTATTTATCAGGCAATGGAAATACAATCGATGGAGTCGGTGTAATTCCGGACGTTGAAATTTCAAAAAAGAATATTATAAACAATGACTTTGCTCCTCTCAATCAAAAGAGAGATATCTACTTAGGCGAGGTGAGCCTGAATGTATACGGTGTTCAACAAAGGCTTAATGCTTTAGGAAATGATCTTGATGAAGACGGCATCTTTGGAAACAATACTTTATCAGCCATTAAAAACTTTCAAAGGGTCAACAATTTATCAATAACAGGAAAACTGGATGTTAAAACTGTAATGGCTTTGGATGCCCTAATAAGCAATTCAAGTGATGGAGATATAGTGCTTGACAAGGCTTTGGAGTTGTTGCGTTAATCAGTTAAGTGATATGGGAAGTAGAAAGTTGGTAAGTTGGAAGGGATGAATGGTCGGGGAATATTGATTCTGCATAAATATTTTACAGAACTCCACTTTTTTTAATTTACTTTTTAGATGCTAGCGATTCGAACCAGTCGGTACATTCTCAAAGACAAGAATGAAGAAATGTCTGATTGCCTATACCCGGTTACCGTACTAGATATTACAGGGAAAAGCATCCGCAGTTTCGTGTTGTAATAGGTGAGGATTGGCTTGTGTTTTTTCAATGTAATACAACTGTAATGTTATGAGCTTTGTATTACTGGTATAATATCAGTAGTACAAAGCTTTGTTTATATATTTTACAATTATATTACAAGTCTTGTATGTGATTGTATTTGGGATTTCCCAATGGTACAATCTTATTAGAATTGATTATGTATCGATTCTATAAAAAATATTTTTTATACATAAAAAAAAGGAGGAATTATTCAAATGAAGAGAGTACTTTCATTGGTATTAGTTTTAGTACTAGTACTAGGAAGTTTCCCAGTCTTCGCTGACACTACGACTTACGGAGAGCAATTGTTCGAAATGGGTCTTTTAAAAGGCGATGAAGAAGGAAACTTAAACGAAGATGTTGCATTAACACGTGCTGAAATGATGGTTGTTTTAGCAAGATTATACGGAGTTGAAGATGAGGCAATGGCATTCCCATTACCATCAACTTTCACTGACGTAGATGTAGACGCATGGTACGCACCATACGTTGCATATGCACAATTAGAAGGATGGACAGTAGGTTACGGTGACGGAACTTTTGGTCCTGAAGATGCTGTAAATGAGCAAATGGTTGCTACATTTATGTTAAGAGCATTAGGATATGAAGTTGTATGGGAAACTGCTGTAGCTGATGCTGCTGAATTAGGAATCGGCGCTGTTGCTTCTGATCCTATGCTAAGAGGCGAAGTATTTGAAATGATGTTTGAAACAATCAACACTGAAAATACTGAAGGCGAAGTTTTAGGCGAAGTTTTAGGCGTATTAGTGCCTGCAGTTCCTGAAGTA
>JAYENG010000095.1:0-2528 GCA_034721975.1 Bacillota bacterium | reverse complement strand
ATGCCAATACAAGGAAAAGCTACTGGAGAACATCCAATAGCCCAATTCTTGCAAGAACCATTACAAATGCACGACTTAAGAAAGCTGGTCTTATTTCCTTATCTGATACATATGCAAAAGTAAGTTAGTTCCATTGAACCGCCGTGTACCGAACGGTACGCACGGTGGTGTGAGAGGTCGGTAATTAAATTAATTAATTACCTCCTACTCGATTGAACATTGAAATTATATATGCGACTATACTGACGATGATAATCGTAGCTCCGGATGGGATATTGTAATAGTATGATATCGTCAAACCGAGCAAGGAGAATATCAACCCTAAAAAAACAGAATCAATGATCAGCCGGCTGAAAGATTTAACATAAAATCTCGCTATCGAAGGCGGTATTGTCATCAACGCAATTATTAGAATGATACCTACCATCTTGATTAGTGCAACTACTGAAATAGCGATTAGAAAGTATAAGATATAATCCATAAGCGTTGTTTTTATTCCGATGATGAAAGCAAATTCATTATCAAATAAATATGCTTTCCAATGATTATAAAATGAAAACAATGTAACAGTTACAATTATCGATACAACGAGCATGATGAATATATACTTTGTTGAAATCGTCAGGATATTTCCAAAGAGATAAGAGGTCATATCCGGTGGATATCCTGGTGTGAACGCGATAAATAGAATTCCCAATGCCATACCCAATGACCACAGCATGGCAGTCAGGTTCTCAGACCCGGTTTCAGTTCTTCTATCGATTGTTGGAATTAAAAGCGATGCAAGAATTGAAAAGAGAAAAGCGCCGTAAATAGGTTCAAAATTCAACATATACCCGAGCCCGATGCCTCCGAATGAAGAATGGGCTATACCGCTGCTCAGCATGATCCATTTTTTTTCTACAATGATTGCACCTATGATGCCAGTTAAAATGCTTGCTAAAACAGCGCCTATAATGGCATTTTGCATGAATTGATAGTGGATTATCGCATTAATCATGTTTATGGCCTTCTTTCAAATGTTCCGGCAATACTCGATGCGGCACGCCGTGAGCTATTATATCTACAGGACAACCGTAAACTTTTGCAGTAGTTTCCTCGGTTAGTTTTCCGTCTTCGTGGTGATATAGTTGTACATTCAGACATGCAATGGAATCGACATAACTAGAAATACTGCCGATATCATGGCTGATCAAAATTATCGTTTTATTACCTTTCAAATCATTAAAAAGATTGTATATATCAGTTCTCGATTGACTATCTATACTAGCTGTCGGTTCATCGAGAATTAAAATATCGGGATCCGTCATCAAAGCTCTGGCGATCAACACTTTTTGCATTTGTCCGCCCGACAATTGACTGATCAATCTATCTGATAAATATTCTATGCCCAAGAGAGTCATCACTTTCAACGATTTTTCTTTATCTTCTTTTTTATATTTATGAAAAATATTTTTATTGTCCGACATACTACCCATTAAAACAACTTTGCAGACAGTGATAGGAAACTTCTTTTCAAAGTTGTTGAATTGAGGAACATAACCTATAGGTTTATCGCTGTGTATAAGAACTTCACCTGTTGTAGGTTTGATAAGCCCGAGCAATACTTTGATCAAGGTGGTTTTTCCGCCGCCGTTAGGACCGATGACTCCGATGAATGTACCTTTTTTTATTGAAATGGATACTCTGTCGAGAGCTTTGACATTTTTGTAATTCACACTTACATCTTTTATTTCAATGATGTTCATTTTTTCACCTTCTATTTTAATGTATAGGAGAAAGCATCTATTACTTCTTTCATGCTTTCAATATAATTCTCAGATAATGGAGTTAGCATGGTGGTTATTCCGCCAATCTCTCTTGCAATTGTTTCAGCTTGTTCTGAATCTATCTCGGCTTGATGGAAAATCACCTTGATATTATTCGTTTTGGCAAATACCACAATTTTTTCAATACCTTTGGCGGTTTCTTCTTTTCCTTCTTCTTCTATGGCAATCATTTCAAATACATAGTCATCTGCAAAATATCCGTAAGACGGATGATAAATGATAAAGGTTTTATTAGGTATTGAATCAGCAATATCCATGATATATTCATCTAATTCTTGTAACATTGAAATATATTCATCTGAATTAGCTTTTAAAACATTCGATAATTCAGGATGATCGTTTGATAAAATATGTTCCATACTTTCCACCATTGCAACAACTCTTTTAGGAGAGAGCCAAATGTGATGATCTCTCATGGCTTCATTGTCGTCGAAATATCTTTCTGGGTATGTGTCTTCAATCATCTCATTAACCTTGAAGAGTTTGATGTCTGGGTTGAATTCATCAATCTTCTCTAAAATGTTGGATTTTTCAGTTGGTACTTCTATAGAAAAATAATACTCGGCTTTACTGATTTTTGTCATTTCCTGAGGTGTAGGTTGATAACTGGCCGGCGAAGCGCCTGGTGGTACAATTGTAACTACTTCATAGGTATCACCGACAATCTTTTCGATAAAAGTTTGCATCGGGACAATTGAT
>JAYENG010000094.1:0-2534 GCA_034721975.1 Bacillota bacterium | reverse complement strand
CAGTCGGCTACGTTAGGTCATATTACGCAGTCTCAATGACGAAATCGAAGATTTCTATTTCGTTGCGTTTGACCTACGACGGAGTCAAAGACTCCTGTTAGGTCATAAAGAAAGGATATCAATTATGATTTTGATGATAGATAATTATGATTCATTTACATATAATCTTTATCAGTATTTATCAATGCTTGGCGAAGAAGTAAAAGTAATTAGAAATGATGAAATTACTATAGAAAAAATTAGAGAAATAAATCCAAAGATGATAGTGCTGTCTCCAGGGCCATGCACACCGAATGAATCAGGAATATGTAAAGATATCGTTATGTATCTAAAGCTGGAGTATCCGATTTTAGGTGTTTGCTTGGGGCATCAGACGATAGCTCAAATGTACGGCGGGAAAATAATTAAAGCGAAAGAGCCTGTGCACGGCAAGATGTGTAAGATAAATCACATAGACAAGGGAGTATTTACGGGACTTAAGAATCCTCTAAAAGTCACGAGATATCATTCTCTTATAGTTGATAACGAATCGCTTCCAGATGTGTTTGAAATTACAGCTATGACTGAAGATGGCGAAATAATGGGACTTAGACATAGAGAACTCCCGATTGAAGGAGTACAGTTTCATCCAGAGGCGATATTGACTGAACAAGGGATTGAACTACTCAATAATTTTTTAAACATTTCAAAAGAGTGGTGGAAAAAATGATCAGTAAAAAAATTGAAACATCATATGATAGTAATGAATTGTTTTTATTGTTTTCTAAAGAAAATCAGATTATCTTTTTAGACAGCAGCAGTGATGATTTTGAACTCGGACATTATTCGATAATTGTATTCGATCCGTTCATTAGACTCATTTCGAAGAATGATGATATAAAAATATATGAAAATGAAAAGCTTGAAATTTCTAATGGCAATCCATTTGATAATATCAAAACACTGATGGAGAAATATAGACAAAACAAAGAAAGCCGTTTGCCGTTTAGCGGCGGAGGTGTAGGATACTTTTCTTATGACCTTGCTCATCAGATCGAGAAATTACCTAGAACCGCTGAAGATGACACTGATATTCCGGATATCATGCTTAATTTTTATAATGGAGCGATTGTTTATGACCATCAAGAAAGAGAGGTCTATTACTCTGATTATGATATAGATGGTAAAGGACTTGATAGGTATAATTATATCCAGAAGAAAATCGATTCTGGTGGATTGATAGATGAAAAATTTGATGATTTTGAAATTCAATCAGAAATAATATCAAATTTCAGCAAAGACGAGTATTTGAAAGCTATAACAAAGATCAAAGATTATATAAGAGATGGAGATATATATCAGGCAAACATGACGCAAAGGTTTAGCGCGGATATCAAAGGAAATCCTTTGCATCTTTATGAAAAACTCAGGATGAAGAATCCGGCTCCGTTTTCAGCTTATATGGATTTTGATGATATAAAGGTGTTATCGAGTTCACCTGAACGATTTGTCGAGGTGCGGAATAAAATTATAAGAGCAAGACCTATTAAAGGAACCATGCCGAGAGGAAGAAATAAAGAAGAGGATTTGCTTAATCGAGAAATATTGATGAGTAGTGAAAAAGATCATGCAGAATTATTGATGATTGTAGATTTAGAGAGAAATGACTTGGGAAGAGTTTCAAAGATAGGAACTGTAAAAGTTCCGGAATTGTTCAAACTTGAGACTTATGCCACTGTATTTCATTTGGTTTCAACTGTTGAAGCAGAGCTTCTAGATGATATGGATGTAAAAACGTTGTTTGAAGGGATATTCCCGGGAGGATCCATTACAGGAGCGCCGAAGATACGGTCGATGCAGATTATCGATGAACTAGAGCCGACTCAGCGAAATATATATACGGGATCTATTGGGTATCTGGATTTCTCGGGAGATCTGGATTTGAATATTGTAATTAGAACCATGGTTATAAAAAATGATATCGTCAGGTTTCAAGTCGGTGGAGGTATTGTTTGGGATTCTAATGAAGAAATGGAGTATCAAGAAACTTTGGATAAAGGTAAAGCGTTGTTTGATACTTTGAAAAAAGGATGATAAAATGATTCGGTTGGAAAATTCTCTTGCATTCAATTACGGAATCGGTGTATTTGAAACCATGAGATTAGTAGATGGAAAAATTGAATACTTCGATGATCATTTAGAAAGGCTTATGTCTTCACTAACAATTATTAAAGTGGATAGTTTTTCATTATATGATATCAAGAGAAAAATAGATAATTACTTGTTTGAGGGTTCCATAACAAATGGGATAGTAAAAGTTTTGATTAATGATGCGGGGATATTCATAAGTTATAGAGAAAATTCTTATAGAAATGAAGATTATTCAAATGGATTGAGTTTAAAAATATCAGATGTTCAAATTTTACCTAAATCGGTATATACTATTAAGAGTAGCAACTATATGATTAATTATTTAGAATCAGCAAAGGCTAAAGAGGAAGGCTATGATGAGGTTCTGTTTTTCAATACAGATAAATTCTTAGCTGAAGGGAGCA
>JAYENG010000093.1:0-15341 GCA_034721975.1 Bacillota bacterium | reverse complement strand
ATCAAACATCGAAGTATCTGTGTAACGCTAAAAGGCGTAGCAGTAGTAGCTCTGGACAAGCTGTAATGGTAGCATAACGAGAGTTATGCGACATTAGAAGAAAAGGTATTTCAATGCCGAGTAGTTTACATAAAAACAGGTGGAAGTTGGAAGGGATTATTGCAGAGGATTGAATAGAATAATGCAGTTGGAGCTAAAATTTGAATTATTAAAAAACTGATCCGCTAGATTTTAAAGCTTGGATAAAGCCTTATTTCTAGCGGATTATATATTTTATCTTTCGTGTCAGATTGCCTCTTTAAATTATCTCATTAAGTTCAAATAAATCGTCAATCTTTACTTTTAGGATTTCAGAAATTTTTATTGCTAGAACGAGAGATGGATTATATTTTTGATTTTCAAGAGCTACTATGGTCTGCCGAGTACAGCTAACTAAATCAGCTAATTCTTGCTGAGAAAGGTCAGTAGTACCTCTTCTGATCTTTTTTATATTATTTGTGAGTTCCCTAACAGAAATAAGATCAACTCCCCGACTTTTTATATAGTATTATTGAAATAAAAGAAGTAATTATATTAGCCATGAATATTAGACTGTAAGCGACAAACCACATCCAGGCGATAGGAATGAACCTGGCTTTTTCATAGTAGGAATAGATACTTATAGTGACGATGAAAACATACATCAATGTGGCAGTGAAACTATAATACATAGATCTGTTTTGAATATATAGATCTCTTTCATCTTTATCTACTTTTCCTTCTTTTTTTTTATTGAGAAAATGGAATATCAATTGGCCTGAAAATCCGAATAAATATAGAAAAGCAATAGCGATTGTTTTTGTTCTATTGTCTCCCCAATTATTAATTGTTTCTTTATTCAAAAATATGGATAAGAATGAAATGGCCACTATTAGCCAAAGAATAAAATTGGTGATGGAATATTTATAGTATTTGCTCATCAATATCACCTCATTCTAAATGTAACATATATCATACATAATGTCAAATAAATATTACGTTTATTATGGAGAAAAATAAATTATCATATAAAGATCAATATGGGGTATGAATGAAGAAATGATGGAAAGGATGAAAAGAATGAATATATTGATTGTTTATGATTCGTACTTCGGCAATACAAAAGAAATTGCATATATGATTGCTGGTGAACTGGAAGAGGGCAATGAAATGAAAATTGTAAAAGCCGATAACGTTGAGAAGGAAGATATGAATGACATAGATTTGCTTGTTATTGGTTCTCCTACGCGTGCTTTCAAGCCATCACCAAAGATTACAAAATTTATGAAGCAGATTGAGTATGGTAGGTTAAATGGTGTAAAAGTGGCTGTATTCGATACGAGAATATCGAAAGAAGATACGAATTTAAAAATTTTAAAAGGAATGATCAAGATTTTTGGTTATGCTGCAAATCCTATGGCGAAGTTTTTAGCTAAAAAAGGCGGAGAGATTGTTATGGAACCAATCGGCTTTTACGTAGCAGACACTGAAGGACCTATTAAAGATGGAGAGAAGGATAGATTAATTCAATGGATAGGAGAAATAAAATGATGACTAGAATACCATTTCCAGAATTAGAAACGGAACGGTTAGAATTGAGAAAATTAAACAAAAAAGATGCTGATCAAATTCTTAAAATAAGGTCTGACGATGAAGTTGTTAAATATGTTGAAATGAGTAAATACAAATCAATTGAAGATGCTGGAAATTTTATAGTTCGTGTTGAGAATGGTGTTCAGGAAGGTAAAATTATTTTTTGGGGAATCACCTTAAAAGAAACTTCTAAAGTGATTGGAACAATATGTCTGTGGAATTTAGATAAAAACATGCATAAAGCTGAAGTGGGATTTGATCTGTTGCCGCACTTTCAAGGATTAGGAATTGCGTCGGAAGCATTGGATTGCGTGATTGATTATGGCTTTCACAAAATGCAACTGAAAATAATTGAAGGATATACCAATATAGAAAATAAAGCTGCTATTAAGTTGTTGACTAGAAAGGGTTTTGAAAAAATGGATGTCATTACTGAAGGAAAAATGTTAATGGGAATATATTGGTTAAATGAATCTACTGCCATCTAAATAGTGCATATTTTGAAGTGAGTTTGTTCTTCTATTATTTTTTTATTATGATAAAAGTGAATGATGGAGTAGAAGTTGTTGAAATGGATGGGATTGCTTAGGTTTTAAATCTGCAATTGTTTGACGTACAATTTAAATTGTAAAGGATTGAGCTTATGTTTATCGGTAGAAAGTCGGAGTTGAATTATCTTGAAAAGAAGCATCAGAGCAACCAAGCAGAGATGATTGTTCTTTATGTTCGAAGACGTATAGGGAAGACTGAACTGGTCAAACAATTTATTCAAGATAAATAATATATTTTTTATGCTGCATCAGAAGTCGTTGTCTACGAACAAAGGAAGCGGTTTGCCGGTGCTATTGAAATTGGATTATTTGAAAGTGGATTTTGATTCATGGTATACGTTGTTTAGGAGCTTTGCCAAGGTTCCGTATGATAAAAAACTTATTGTTGCTATAGATGAGTTTCCGTACATGGTAAATGGAAATAAGGTGATTCCTTCAATACTGCAAAATCTGTAGGATCACGAGTTGAAAAATCAAAATATTTTTATAGTATTAACGGATTCAAGTGTAGGAATTAGGTTGGATAACGTGCCGGATGCTCAAAATCCACTTTACGGGAGAGTGACAGGAAGTTATAAATTAGGCTAAATGCCTATTGAAGATATCAAGCAATTCTTTCCTGATTATTCAATTTTGGGTGGAGGTCCACATTATTTATTAACCTTCGATAATAAAAAGAATATTGAAGATAATATAAAAGAAAAAATATTGGCAAAAGGGACATTTCTTTATGATGAAGTTCAAATGCTTATGAGACAGGAATTGAGAGAACATTCAATTTATTTTACATTACTTGAAGCTACTGCCATGGGAAATACGAAATTGAATCGTATTTATCAGATAACCCAGATTGAAAAAACAAAAATTGCAACATATCTCAAAAAGTTGATCTATTTGGATATTGTAGAAAGAGAATACCCCGCAACAGAAAAAACCAAAAGAAGAGTGAATGTGCAATCCGGATTATATAAAATAAAAAACGATTTTTTTAGATTCTATTTCAAGTATTTGTTTCCAAATACATCACTATTAGAGTTGCATGCAATAGAACAAGTTTATCAAAAAATGATTGATCAAGATATTAATATTCATATTTCTCAAGTATTCGAAGGTGTTTGCAGAAATCACATCATGAAATTAAATATTCATAATCAATTACCTATTTTTGTTATATATTTAGGACGTTGGTGGTACAAGCGGAAAGAGATTGATGTCATGGCATTCGATAGTGATAAAAATATATATTTGGAGAGTGTAAATGGCGCAATGAGCAATGGGTATAAGAACGCTCAGTCAGCTGCAATCGAAAATCGAGAAAAACTTTGGGAATATCACATCAGAAAAAATTTTTCTTTTCTCAAAAAGTGGATATAAAGATGAATTGTTGCAATACGCATTGAAAAACAAACTAGTTCAATTGATAGATTTGAAAGATAGTGTATAAGAAATATTAAGAATGCTTAACTATTGAATTTTGGCATTCTTTTTTTGCTCTCAATAATATAAAATAAATGTAAGTATGATAAAATTAGTGAAACGGAGGAATAAAAATGAATACTAGAGAGTTGATGGATATTGCTTTAAAAATGGCAAAATTGGAAACGGAAACATGCGATACTGGTATTATCGTTGAAGGTGAGAATATTGAAAAACTTATTATGGGAATAGACATGGAAACAGAAGAGCTTTTGTTGGGGAAAGAATTAGGTGTAGATTTAGTCGTTAGTCATCATCCTAAAACAGGAACACCAAAAACTGATTTTGCAAAGGTAATGAATATACAGGTTGATAAGATGGTAGAGTTCGGGGTGCCTATCAATAAGGCGCAAAAAGCGCTGCAAAAGAAAATAACTTCAGTTGATATCGGCACTCATGTATCAAATTACGACAGAGTGGGATCTGCTGCAAAATTGTTGGGAATGCCATATATGAATGTACATATGCCGGCTGATTTAATTACAGAGAGATTTGTGCAGAATTATTTAAATGATAAGTTTAATGATGAACCTAAAGCTACATTGGAAGATATCTGTGATTATCTCAATGAACTTAGAGAATATAAAGATGCGTTGGTTAAACCCGTTGTCAGAGTGGGAAGTAAAAATTCTTATGCAGGAAAAATTGCAGTGTTGATGGCGGGGGGGACTAATGGCGGAGCTGATGTATACAAGGCTTTCTTCGAAGCGGGAGTAGGTACGATCATATGTATGCATGTTCCTGAAGATGTTATCAAGTCGGTCAATGAACAAAATATCGGCAATGTTATTGTAGCCGGTCATATGCCTTCTGATTCTATTGGAATCAACATGATTATTGAAGAGTGGGAAAAAGCAGGTGTTGAGGTCGTTAAAATGGCTGGGATCGTTTAGGTGATTGAAAAACTTGCAATGAATATTGTTTCAGAAGAGGATGGATATTACATCATCGAAATTATCGGCGATGTAATTGCTATGTTGAAATTTAATCCGAAGAAAAAAGAACTTGTTTTTCAATCTGAGAATAAACTGACTGAATTTCTAAAGGACAATGAATATCAACTCAGGAAACTTCTGCATAATAAAAGACCAAATTCATTTTATGTCGGTTTTAAGCTGAAGTTTTCAATGATTGCCGGGAAAGACGTTGCTAAATTCAATGATAGAAATAATATTGTTGTTTATGATCATGGAGAAATCTATGTGATTGATAAAAAGTCGAAGAAAGAACTTATTGAGATATATACTGATGGAAGTTTCAATGAAAAAAGAGAAATCGGTGCATATGCAATATTGATTAAAGAAACAGGCGAAAACTATCGTGAGGAAGCTTTTGTCTCTGAGAGTAAAAGCAGTTCGTTAATCGAGCTGGAAGCTGTTATAAAGGCATTGGAGCTTGTTGAAGAAGATGTAAGAATCATTACAGATTCACAGTATGTGAGAAAAGGAATTACTGAGTGGATTGTCCACTGGAAACTGAACAACTGGACTACGGCAAATGGAACAAAAGCAAAGAATGTCGATAAGTGGAAGCGGCTAGAGAAACTTTGTTTGAATCGATATATTGAACTTGAATGGGTTAAAGCGCATAGCAATCATTTTGAAAACGACTATTGCGATATAAAATCAAAAGAAATGACTAGAGGTGTTGTCATGAAGAAAAAAGTTGTAGCGTTTGTATGCACTCATAATTCTTGTCGGTCTCAAATGGCGGAAGGTTGGGCGAATTACTTAGGTTCTGATATTTTAGAGGTCTATTCAGGTGGAACTGAAGAGTATCCTGAAGTCAAACCGAAAGCAGTTGAAGTTATGAAAGAAGCTGGAATTGATATTAGCCATCATAAACCGAAGCTGATTACGGATGTTCCTGTTGAAGTAGATTACTTGATTACGATGGGATGTGGTGTTGTCTGCCCTTTTGTTGCAAATAATCATGAGGAAGATTGGGGACTGGATGATCCTTCGGGTGGTCCGATCGAAGGATTTAGAGTGACTAGAGATTTGATAAAGGATAGGGTTATAGATTTTATTGAACAAATTAAAAATATCGAAGATATAGAGAAATAGTTGTGCTTTTAGCATAGTTGTTTTTTTGGTATAATAATTATTAGAAAATTCAAATAAATAAGAGGATTCGCGAAAGTTATATCGAATATTCTTATTTATAGGATGGACGAAATAATTTAGAGGAGGAACACTATGAATACTTACAAATTCGATAAAATAAGAAATGTTGCATTACTTGGACACGGTAGTAGTGGAAAGACTACTTTAGTTGAATCAATTCTTTATGTTTTAGGACAAACTAAAAGAATGGGAAATGTAACTGATGGAAACACAGTATCAGATTTTGATAAAGAAGAAATATCAAGAGGTTTTTCACTAGGAACATCAGTTATTCCTGTTGAATGGAATGGTTCGAAGTACAATTTGTTGGATAATCCAGGATATTTTGATTTTGTGGGTGACGTTTTTGGAGCATTAAGAGTTGCTGGAGGGGCTGTTGTTATGGTAGATGCATCCTCTGGTATTGAAGTCGGAACTGAGAAGGCCTGGACTTATTGTGAAAAAAGAAATATGCCTAGAATAATTTTCGTAAATAAAATGGATAAAGAGAATGTGAATTATGTGAAAGTTATTAGAGAGTTAAAAGATAAATTCGGTAAAAAAGTTGCACCTTTTGCTATTCCTCTAGGTGAGAGTGAAGATTTTAAAGGTTTTATAAATGTTGTTGACATGATAGGGCGTGAAGCTAAGGAGAATAAATGCATTGATGTTCCTGTTCCTCCGGAAATGGATGCCAAGATAAAACCTGTTAGAGATATGTTGATCGAATCAGTTGCCGAAAGCGACGATGAGTTGATGGAAAAATATTTTGAGGGTGAAGAGTTCACAAATGAAGAAATTCATAACGGTTTAAGAAAAGGCGTATTAGCTGGTGATATTGTACCGGTGCTGATTGGTTCTGCAGAGAAACAGGTTGGTATTCATACACTTCTTAACATGATTTATGATTATATGCCTACTCCAAAAGATATGAATGATGGAGAATATGAAGGAACTGATCCTAAAACTGGTGAGCAGAAGATTCAGAATGTTGATGAGAATGGACCTTTTAGCGCATTGATATTCAAAACTGTTGTTGACCCGTTTGTTGGGAAGATTTCATTGTTTAAGGTATATTCAGGTAAAGTGAAAAAAGATACGGAAGTTTATAATCCAAATAGAGATGAAACAGAAAAGATTTCTTCTATTTTCTTATTGAGAGGTAAGAATCAAATGGAAGCTAGTGAAATTGTCGCAGGTGACATTGGTGCAACAGCGAAATTACAATATGCACATACTGGCGATACTCTTTGTGATAAGAATAATCAAATACAATATCCGGGTATTAAATTCCCGCCTGCAGCACTATTTAAGGCGATTGAACCTAAATCACAAGGCGATGAAGAAAGAATAGGATCATCTTTAACAAAGTTAAATGATGAAGATCCATCTTTCGTAATCGAAAGAAATAAAGAGACAAAACAATTATTAGTAGGCGTTCAAGGAATAATGCAGATAGATGTATTAGTGAATAAGTTGAAAAAAATGTATGGTGTCGAAGTTGTTCTTGATGAACTTAAAATTGCCTATCGTGAAACAATTAAAGGAACAGCAACAGTTCAAGGGAAATATAAGAAACAATCTGGTGGTGCGGGACAGTATGGAGATGTTCATATTAAATTTGAACCATCAACTGAAGAATTTATTTTTGAAGAAAAAGTATTTGGTGGTTCTGTTCCTAGGAATTATATTCCTGCAGTTGAAAAAGGTTTAGAAGATTGTCTTGATAAAGGAGTTCTAGCGGGATTTCATGTGGTGAATCTTAAAGCTACTTTGCTTGATGGATCATATCACCCTGTAGATTCTAGTGAAATGGCATTTAAAATGGCAGCTTCGTTGGCATTTAAAAAAGGTATGAAAGAAGCTCATACGGTTTTATTGGAACCACTAATGCATCTTGAGATTGTGATTCCCGATGAGTTCATGGGTGATATAATGGGTGATATGAATAAGAGACGTGGTCGTATCTTAGGCATGGAACCGGATGAAAAAGGTTACCAAAAGGTTATAGCAGAAGCACCTCAATCTGAGATTTTATCTTATTCGACAGATTTAAGATCGATGACGCAGGCAAAAGGGTTTTTCAAAATGACATTTGATCGTTATGAAGAAGTACCGATGCAATTAGCTATTAGAATTATTGCAGAAACAAAAGAAGAAGATTAATTAATAATTATGGAACCATTCTTTAATGGTTCCTATTTTTTTGTTAAAATAGAACTATTAAATTGTAAGTGGTGATTATATGGCAAAAAAGAAAACAATGCATGTATGTCAAAATTGTGGCAACACAAGTGTCAAATGGTTGGGAAAGTGCCCGGAATGTGGTGAGTGGGATACCTTTGTTGAAGAATACGAAGAAAGACATAAAAATATTCCTGCTGGAATAGTCAATATTAAAAGACTTGATGAAGTAGATTTATCATATGAAAACAGATTGAAGACAGAGATTATTGAACTAGATAATGTTCTAGGTGGAGGAATTGTGCAAGGATCGTTGATTCTAGTCGGAGGAGACCCGGGAATAGGTAAATCAACTCTTTTGCTGCAGATGACACAGAACACTTCAAAAAATAAATTTGTTTTATATATATCTGGCGAAGAATCCATGAGACAGATAAAACTTAGAGCTAAGAGGTTGAATATCGAGAGCGAGAAAATTTATCTCCTTTCAGAGACAAATTTAAGTAACATTTTATCTGCGATTGATAAAATCAAACCAAGCGTTGTCATAGTGGATTCTATTCAAACAATGTCTAGCGACGACATTTCCTCTGCGGCAGGAAGTGTATCGCAGGTAAGAGAGGTTACCAATGTTTTGATGAAAGTCGCCAAGGAAAGAGGAATTGCAACTTTTATTGTAGGACATGTAACTAAAAGTGGAACTATTGCCGGACCGAAAGTGTTGGAACACATGGTGGATACCGTTCTGTACTTCGAAGGTGAAAAAAACAGCTTATACAGAATTCTAAGAAGTGTAAAGAATAGGTTCGGTTCTACAAACGAGGTCGGGTTATTTGAAATGACTTCAAGAGGGTTGCTTGAAGTTAGCAATCCTTCTGAAATATTTCTGCAAAATACAAACCTCGATGAACCGGGCAGTGTAATTTTTCCAAGCGTTGAAGGTACAAGACCGTTATTGGTCGAAGTTCAAAGTCTGGCATCTAATTCGGGTTTTGCAACACCTAGAAGAATGGGTGTGGGAACCGACTACAATAAGATAGTGATGATGATTGCCGTACTTGAGAAGAAACTTGGAATGGTGTTGTCCAATGAGGATATTTATGTGAATGTCGTAGGGGGGATTCATATTAACGAGCCGGCTATGGATCTTGCAATCATATCGAGCATCGCCTCCAGCTTCCTGAATAAGAAGGTGTCAAAGGATTGGGTGATCATTGGAGAGGTTGGATTGCTTGGAGAAATAAGGGTTGTACCGCAGATTGAGAAGCGTCTCTTGGAGGCGAAAAGGATGGGGTTCAAAAAGGCCTTGATTCCTAAGAACTCAATTGAGAATTCAAAGGTGTTGAAGGGAATGGAGCTTAACGAGGTCACTTCGGTTAGAAGTGCATTCGGGGTCATCTTCAACAGATAATCCAATGGAATAAATAGCGAGATAATTTGTTTTAAGACTTTCCTTTGAAACCTCAAAAAGTTATAATATGATGAAGATAAAACTCAAGTTGAAAGGAAGTAGAAAATGAAGAAAAGTTATATAATTGCGGCTGTAGTAGTGGTATTGATTGCAGTGACTGCATTTGCACTGCCAAACATTAAAGGAATGTTTGCAAAGATGGAACCTGCCACTCATTTGTTGTATGCATCAAAAAATATGACAGATGCTGAAAAGGTCAATGCAACTGTTGACGTAAACATGATTCTTAAATCAGAGGGAATGCAAAAAATGATGGGAACTACTGAAGTAGAAGATGCAGTTGCTCTAGTTGATTATGCAAATTCAATTATAGAGAATATGGTACTGAAATATGAAATGACTTATGCACAGAAGAAAATGGAGATTCCTTCATATTTCGACTATGACATATCCATTGAGTATCGCGAAGATCCGTTGTTGAATATTGGAATGATATTTGAACCGTGGAAACTTGCGATGGGTTCAGAACAATTGCATGAAAAAATGTTCGTCTTTGATATAGAAGAGTTTATAAAAGAGATGTTGGCTGTGGAGGGAATAGACATTGACGATATCGATATCGATAAGTATGTAGACATCTTATTGAATACAGAAGATGATTTGTACAAGGCTGTCGTTGATAATTCCGATCAGTATGTGAATCTCTTGACTAGCTACTTGGAAGAGAATATTCAAGAACTGGAAGATGGTACTTTAACGGTTGAATACAATGGAAAGTCGGAAGAATTGAAGGTTGATAGATATCTTTTGTCGCTTGATATGGTGTCGTATATCGAGAAATTCAATGAAGCACTCAAACTTGCCAAAGATGATCAAAATCTCAATGCTTTTGTCAAAGACAGAGCGTTCAAGATTATGGATGAATTTATTGAATCCGGTGATTATATGTTGATTGAAAATTTACGTAGAGAAGGAAGAAAAGAAGAATTAAAAGCTGAATTCGAAGAATCGAAGGGTGACTTTGACGAATGGTATTATAATCTGTTTGATGAAATGATAGAGGCGTATGAAATGATTGATGAAGAAGAAATGTCTGAACTTGATATGTCGTACGATATGACTTACTCTATCGATAAGAATGATTTGCTCAGGGGAATTGATATCAAATTGACTTCCGAAATTTACGAAATTGTTGAAACTGTAAAAATAAATGCACTGAATGATGATGTAGTGATTGAAGAAGTGGATTATGAAGACACTATAGATGTTGTAGAGTTATCTGAAGATTATGATCTGATGGGTGAGGTTTCTCGAGAGGTGATGAACAATCTGGTTGAGAAAGTGCTGAGCGGAGATGCCTTGAACAATCTGATGATGGATTTTGAGGCAAACGCTGAAATGCTTCCAGAGGAAATGAGAGATGAAATTCTTGGCGGGATCCAAGGGTATTTCCAAATGTTGCCTTATCTGATTCAGGGTGGAATGTAGTAATGATTAACATCGAAGGTTTATCGAAGTCTTATAAGAAGGATAGAGTTTTAAAAAACATAACATTAGAGTTAAAAGATGGAGATGTGTTAGGCGTAGTCGGTCCCAATGGGGCCGGCAAGTCTACACTTCTTTCTCTATTGGCGACTTTGATATCGCAGGATGAAGGAACCATAGACTATGGTCTGAAGGCGGACAACCTGAAAGAACTGAGAAAACACATTGCCTATGTACCGCAGGACATCGCTCTTTTCGAGGAGATGACTGTCAAGGAGAATCTAGACATCTTCTATAGTGAAACCGGCAGAGATATAAAGCATATGGAAGAAGTTACGGAAGTTATGAAACTGGGAGGATACCAGTCTTATAAAGTAAAGAAATTGTCGGGTGGAATGAAGAGAAGAGTCAACATGGCGATTTCTCTTCTAAAAGATGCAAAGATTATTTTGATGGATGAACCTGTTGTAGGAGTCGAATATTTTATCAGAAGAGATATTGAGAAATACATCAAAATTCTCTCTAAAAGGGGAAAGATTGTTTTAATGACATCTCATATGAAGGAATTTCTGGACCACACCTGTAATAGATTGCTTGTGCTTGATGGTGGAGAAATGAAATATTTTGGTGGTTATAATGAGGATATGGATTACTTTAAAAAAATTGATTAAGTTGGAGATTAAAAGACTTTTTAACAAGTCTTTTAATCTTGTGTTGCTTATGTTGTTGGCTGTTGTTTTATTCAATGTGATTCTGAATTATGATCAAATCAGAAGCAGAGTGATAAAACCGTCGATTGCTGTTGTTGTAGAGGATGAATCCATGGAGGTGAATCTTCTCGTAAGCAGTATCACAAAAACATCAATGGGAGATAAACTCAGTTTTGAGCATCTTTCTTATGAAAATGCGTTGAAGGATTTGAAAGAAGATAGATTGCTGGCAATCATACATATAGAAAAGGGTGTCGGAAAAACGATAAATAGGGCTGAACCTGTTACGATAGATTTGCTTGTCAATCAACGGAAAGACTTGAGGGTGAAATTTTTGAGAGAGTATATCGAAAATTTGACGAACATGCTCAATGAAGGTCAAAACGGTGCGATGATATATTATCAACTGTTGAAAGACAAAGGAATATCGTATGACGACAGAATCGATGAGTTGAATCAACTAGCATTCAAATACACGACGACATTTTTGGCCAGACAGCAAGTATTCGATCAGGAGAAACCTGTGGAACCGTTCATGGGTGCGGGATTTGTAGAGTACTATTTGATAACGATTCAACTTCTATTCATTACTTATACTATAATAATGCATTACTATATTTTTGAAGATGATCTTAGGTACAAGAGAATTGAAAGACTGTTTCTGAGCGGGTACAGTATGATGGAAATTCTTTTGGCGAAGTTGATCGCACAGTGGATATTTACATTACCTGTCATGCTGCTCATACAGGGATTGATAGGATATGTGATGGGTGGAATAGATGCTGTCTCTATGATCAAAGATCTGATGATCTTGACATTGGCTCATTTGACTATACAGTTTTGGGTGATAACGGCTCATTTATCCATCAAAAAACCAGTCGTTAGAGACGGTGTACTGATATTTACACCTTTTATTCTTGCGGCAATGGGCGGATTGTTCATACCGCTGAATGGAATGCCTGAGATATTCAGATGGGGTGCATATAAAAACATTTATTATTTGATGCAACAAGGTCTTTTTGGAAAAGGATTGAGGATAGAAGGTTATATTGCAATTGTTTTCATAGCGATTTTTCCTCTGTATCTAATCTATAGAATTTCAAAGGAGCGCAATTATGTCTTTTTTTAGAATGCTATTCAAGAGAACATTTTTCAATATAAGGACATTCTTGGTGATTGTTTCGATGACGGTCCTGATACCGGTCTTGGTCGTATTGTTGTCGGCGGTCGAAGATGACGGATATGTCTATCATCTTGCGTTGATTGATCATGACAAAACGGAGTTGTCTGAGTATTTTTATGACAGCATAAAAAACTCCGCGGGAATGACTGTGATTGAAAACATCAGTTATGAAGATGCACTTCGAGAATTGAATCTGGGGAAACTCGATATAGTATATATAATCAAAGAAGGATTTGAAGAAAATATCGAAGGAGGCAACTACAGAGACTTGATAAAATGGATTCAATCAGCGGAGACGGTTTCAACTTCATGGATGAATGATCAACTCAGTGTCGGTGTGATAAGACATTGGTTGAAAGTGGACATTGTAAATAGAATTCGAGAAATTGATCCGAATTTTACCTATGAGGAATTTGTTGATGAATTCGAAAAGTATTATGACCAGAATATGCTTATTGATCATCGAGTGATTGAAGTAAAGGGCGAGAAGGTAAGTCCTGTTGAAAGCAGAGCTCTGGCCGAAATTTATTTTTTCAACCTCTGGGGAATATTGGTTCTAGTCTGGGTATGGTTGCAGAATAGAGTGATTATTGACGATATGAATCACAATATTATCGATAGAATAAAAATGACGAGTGGTTCGTCCTGGGTATATTATTTTACAAGACTGATGTTGCAGATTGTCATATTGATGATACCGTGGACTGTGTCTTATGGATATCTGACAAAGGTGCATTTTGATTATGCGTTAAATGTACAGTTGTTTAAATTACCATTGTATATAGTAAGTATATTCATGATATCGCTGATTACAATCAAGATATTGAAATCAAAAAAATCATATACTATGCTTGGGTATGTATTTATCCTTTTAAATGTAATGCTTTCGTCGGATTTAGTTGACGGGATGCTTTCAGCTGCAAATCTGATTCAAAAGGTTTTACCTCTTTTTTGGTTTGTAAAATAACAAATCACAGATTTGAAATCTGTGATTTTCAATATGATCAATATAAATTAAATTTTCCCAAAGTGGTTATATTGTTGTATTCTTTTAATAAAATATCATAAATATTTAAATCAAGCTTATTGCACAAAGCTGCGATGTAGAAAAATGTACTGCCGAGTTCTTCTTCTATTGCATCTCGACAATCTTTACATAGTTGTCCATCTAAGTAATCGTGCTGATAGTTTTTCATTTCTTCCAAAGTTATATTTTCGGGCATATCAGGTTTCTTAGTATTAAGAGAAATACAGCCGCAATTTGTTATTGATTTTACAACCGCTCTGTTTGTATCGGATGTCCCCTGATTGAGTTTTGTTATGATATCCAGTAGTGTTGAATGCCTAATAGTAATGTCTTGTACAGCGTTTTGAAATTCATCATAAATTAAATCTTTCATAATATAGTCACTTCCTCCTAGAATCCTATCTTGATTTTACCATAGATTATTTTAATTGAGAAGGAATTTGACATTCTTCACGGATAAATTCGGGGATTCTCGAATGATTAAATGCAAATCCATTTCTAGTAGGCAAGTATGGCTTCGAGCTAAGAGGTGTGTCATCACCTCACATGTAGTTGCATGGGCTGAAAGCCTACCGCTATGCAGCGCCGGTAATTACAGGTGCACTGATGATGTTACTTGAACCGACCAAGTGTGTAGATTCTTTTCATTTTTACGGTTTGTTTTTGCCGTCTGTCTGATGGCACTCAGTTCTTCTAATCTAATGATAGATATATTGTCTTTAATCGCAAATTTGACAATGGCCCTGCTAATTTTATGATCCTGGTCCTTTATATAGCGCTGCTCTTTGTCATGGATTTTCTTGATGGTACTCAGTTTCTTGGCTTGACTTTGCCAAAAGTTTTTCTTGTTCGATTGTCGGCAATAATTTAAATTTTACCGTATGCATATAACCACTTCCTTTGAGCTGTTTGTTGATTCTCAATGTACTCATTGATAACAGATATTGGATTTATAGTTAGTATCTTTCACACTTAATAGTAAATATCTTTTAATCATTTAAAGCAAACAAATGTGTGTCTTTTATCCCCGTGGCTAAAGCGAGGGGCTTTCGGCGCAGGTTGGTAAATAAATGAAGTTTTTTATTTGCTTAAAAATAGTGTATAATTAGAGCATATGAGGTGATATTATGTTTGTTATAGGAGATCGAATTGTCTATCCCATGCATGGAGCGGGTATTGTTGAAAAAATCGAGAAAATTAAACTGCTTGGCGAAGTTATGAATTATTATGTTATGAGAATCGAGTATAAAGATATGAAAGTGAAAATTCCTGTGAAGAAGGCTGATGATTTGAATGTAAGATTATTGTCGACTTTAGAGGAAATTAAAAATGCATTTATTGAATCAAGAACAAAAGAATTTGAGAGTTATCCCAATTGGAATACACGCTATCGTGCAAATATTGAAAAAATTAAAGATGGAAGGGTCGAAAACTTAACTGAAGTAATCAGGATGCTACATGATTTAGAGTGTGAAAAAGGATTGTCGACAGGAGAAAAGCAATTATTTAATAATTCGAAAGAAATTTTAGCTAGCGAGGTTAAAATGATTGAAAATATAGAATTTGAAGAAGCTTTGAAAATTATTAATGAATTTATT
>JAYENG010000092.1:0-15405 GCA_034721975.1 Bacillota bacterium | reverse complement strand
TGTCTTTATAAATGAATATAGTTATATATTTATAGTTTCGATATTTTTCTATAAGAGATTCGCAGTGAACGGGACAAGAATAATTTAAATTGTAATTTTCACAGGATTTACAAAACGAATGAACCAATGGTTCATCTAGGTATTTTTCAATAAACTCATTGAAGTCAAATTCTTTAGATAATAGCATTATTAAGCCACCTTTTAACTATACCCTAAATATACATTTAAGGTATAGTTGAATTATTTGTTTACTATATAATAATAGCATATCAAGATAAAATATAAGCCCTTCCCCGTAAAAGAATGTTATAATATCAATATAATCTATTTATAAAAAGGTGATCAAATGATTAAAATACATAATAAATCTTCAAAACCAGATAATATCGTTTCAAATGAGCATCAGACAATAGAAAAAATTATTGCTATTGAGAACTCCCTACCGAACTTCATGAGAGATTATTTTGTATATCTAAAAAGTGCAGTTGCCATAAATTCGCGATTTGCGTATTTAAACGACATAAAATTTTTTTGTGAATATCTGGTGAATGAAACTGATATTACCGTAGCTGATGATGTTACAAATATCTCGGAGAATGAATTCAATAAGATGAAATCTAGAGATGTAAATATTTTCTTGGGAGATTATTGCACACGCTATTATAAAAATTCTGCAGATTCAACAACTATATATGAAAATAACAACCGAGCTTTATCGAGAAAAAAATCTGCTCTGTCTTCCCTATTCAAATTTTTATATAGAAACGAACAGATGGATAACAATATTGTCGAAGGATTAAATCCAATTAAACTACCCAAACCTCAACCGGATGCAATAAAAAGACTTTATATAGAAGAGTTGAATAAATTATTGGATGTTGTAAAAACCGGGGTTGGTTTAACTGATAACGAAAAAATATACTGGGATAAAACCAAACTTAGGGATAAGGCGATTATCTTACTATTTACGACTTATGGACTTAGGCTTAAAGAATTGCAAGAATTGAATATCTCATCTTTTAATTTCACTAGAAAAGAATTTGTAATCTACAGGAAGCGCGCTAAAGAGTCCGTTATGCCATTAAATCAATCTATCGAGGTATCAGTTAAGGATTATATAAAAAACGAGAGGTACAAGCATTCGAACGACGAAGACGCATTGTTTCTTTCTATGCAACAAAAAAGACTTAGTGAAAGAAGCATAAGAAAGCTTGTAAAAAAATATACTTCAATAGCACTTGATAAACCACGTGATAGTGGCTACAGCCCTCACAAATTAAGAGCGACAGCAGCAAGTACATTAATTGAATTCGGATTTTCCATTTATGATGTGCAAAATTTATTAGATCACGACAATGTTACGACTACACAACTTTATTCTGCACATAAAAAGAATTCAAAACGCGATATTATTGCAAATTATGAACTAGATAAAAATGAGGAATAATAATGAAAACATATGCTTCGATAAAAAAAGATCCGCAAATATTTAAATTTTCAATGTACGGTTTTTTAAAAAACCTAAAATTTTTTGAACCGTATTTGATTATATACCTTTTGTCTTTCAATATTTCTCTCTTTCAAATTGGGATTCTATACTCTATTAGAGAAATCATCACTTATATATTTGAAATACCATCTGGGATCATTGCAGATCAGTACGGTAAAAAAAATGAATTGATGTTGTGTTTTGTCTTTTACATAATATCTTTTGTTCTATTTTTTATTGGGGCGAAGTATTCAATTATAATTATTGCAATGATATTTTTTGGACTCGGAGAAGCTTTTCGCTCTGGAACACACAAATCTATGATATTGGCTTATCTAGAGAGAAACGATTGGTTCAGCCATAAGGCGTTTGTATATGGAAGAACTAGATCTTTTTCACTTTTAGGTTCTTCCCTATCATCTTTTGTTTCGATAATTTTCATATTGAGCCTACCGGCAACTAGATGGATATTTATAATTACGATTGTTCCATATATTCTAGATTTTTTCTTGATTTATTCTTATCCATCATATTTAAACGAAAAAAAAATCAACACTTTTAATTTGATTGAGTTTTTTAATCTGTTAAAAACTTATATAAAGTCGATTTTCAAACAGAAGTTTTTATTGAAAATTATACTTAGTTCATCTTCATATGATGCTCTATTCAAAACGATTAAAGATTATATACAACCGATTTTATTAATCCTACTGGTAACTAATTCAGATACAAGAATAAAAGTATATTTAGGAATAATATATGGAGTTTTCTATATATTCAGTTCATTTGCTTCTAAAAATGTATTTCGTATAGTTAATAAGATACCTTCTATTAATTTAATGAATTCATCTTATTTTGTTCAAGGTATTGGTATGCTATCAATAGCAATGACCATTTATTTTAAATGGCCACTTCTCTCAGTAATTATTTTCTTTGTATTATATGTACTTAAAGATGCACGAAGACCAGTCTTCGTAGATTTATCGAGCGACCATATGAAAAAATCTGAAAGAGCCACAGTTTTATCAGTTGAAAGTCAATTCAGATCAATTATTATTATTATAATAGCACCGTTGTTTGGTTATTTATCTGATGCTTTAGGCTTAGATTTCGCATTTATTAGTTTTGGGTTTTTAACTATTGCATTAAATGTAATACTTCATTTAAGAAATTCTAATTAGTAGGAATTTTTAAAATTTGACCTGGAATGATGACAAAATTATTCAAATCGTTTTTAATGCCTATTTCATATACCAGATCTCTGATATCATCATGATTATATTGACTTGCAATACTCCAAATGGTTTCACCTTTTGTTACTGTATGAAAATTATATATGTCAATATCATCACCATGGCTGATTATCGAACTTATTATTAAATTAACGCTAACTAGACTTATTAATATTATTAAACTAATACTGATTAAAAACCTTTTATGATTTACAATCTTCATCAAAAGCACCTCCGAACACTTGTTCTAACTACACAATATCAGAACAAGTGTTCTTTGTAAAGAATAATAGAACAAATGTTTGAAAAAAATAATTGTTTAAGGTATAATTAATAAAAGAATTTAAAAAGAAATTTGAGGTGTTAAAAAATGGCTAAGGAATTAACAAAGAAACAACATATTGTTCTCGATTACATAATGGAGTTTGTGCAAACACATGGATATCCACCTTCTGTTAGGGAAATATGTGTTGGAATTGGTGTTAAATCAACTTCAACAGTACATGGATACTTACAAAGACTTGAAAAGAATGGTTCTATTAAAAGAGATTCAACTAAAACAAGATCTATTGTTATTCAAAACGAATCTTATGATGAGTATAATTTTTTGAAAAATAGTGATTATATAAATGTTCCTGTAGTTGGTAAGGTTGCTGCAGGTGAACCGATTCTAGCACAAGAAAATATTGAAGAAACCTTCCCTATTCCATCTAATTATCTTAAGTCCGGCGAATATTTTCTCTTAAGTATATCGGGACAAAGCATGATTCAAGCAGGTATTTTAAATGGAGATTATGTTTTAGTAAAACAACAGCCTAATGCAAATGACGGTCAAATTGTAGTAGCTCTTTTAGATGATTCAGCTACTGTAAAAACGTATTATAAAGAAAAAGATTATATTAGATTACAACCTGAAAATGATACAATGAAACCGATTTTAACGAAAGAGCTACAGATACTTGGAATTGTTAAAGGCGTATTTAGATTTATGTAATGAAAGCCCATATCGATAAAAGATATGGGCTTTCCAATATTTATTCAAGTATTAATAATTATCTTTGTGATTCGTATTGTTTAAGTAGCTTGACGAAAAGTTCTGGAACTTTTACCATATCATCAGGATCAGCGACATAAGAGATTCTGAACTGAGTGCTTCCAGGATTGATTTCACCATTTTTGACATCGTAAAAACCTTTCATCGGTGCTATCAATAAAGTAGTATCAACACCATCGATTTCTGTAGAGCCTTCGCTTGCACAGTACAGTACGAAATCAATTGCGTCAAAGCCAGGTTTTACGACATTTCTTACATCGATGACTGAATAAATTGAAGCGTCCGGGCTCGATACGATTAAACCGGGTTCAAGTTCTTTCAAACTGCTATATACTTTAAAAATCTGATTTTTATAGTAATCTCTGAGACCTGATACCCATCCGACAATCTGTTCTTTAGATTGGTGTGCCAAAGATCCGAATACATATTGTCCGATGGCATTCGCACACAGGTTGGCAGTATACTCAGCAACTGATTTTGTATGGAAAGCAAAGTTGTCGGTAATAAGAGCTCCAATTCTGAGTCCGCATGCATTCCATACTTTTGAAGCAGTCTCGATGCTCATTCTTCTTCCTTCGATTCCCGGTACATCTGCATCGCTAATTCCCCAGATGCTGACAAGTGGTTTATCTTTTTCATAGTAAAGTTCACGGTAAGCTTCATCACTGACCATCCACATGTTGTACTTTACACAAAGTCTTGCAAGATCTTTCATTGTATCATAGTCATACATCTGTCCTGTTGGATTATCATAAGGAATGATTAATAATGCACCAGGATTATGTTTCTTGATTTCTTCTTCGATTTCATTGAGTTCAGGAAGATTGAATTTACCATCTTCAGACATGTTTCTCTTTACAGTGACAGTTCCTCTACCTACTCTTTGAGCGAATGAAAGGTAATTGGTATAGGCAGGATCAATCATCAAGAGTGGATCATCGTCTGTACCAGCATCGCCGCAAGTACCGATCAACAACAGCTCCATTGCTGAAGAACCTCCGTCAGTGACTTGTACATGAAGATTGCTTGTGTCGAATCCTTCAATCTTCAAGATGTTCTTGAAGGCTTCTTGAGTTTCTTCAAAACCGACTGTGCTTGTATATCGGATGACGCCGTCCTTGAATGGACTATCTGGTGCGTCGAGATTGAACATTCTATCCATCATGGCAGGATTTGTTGGAAGTGATACATTTCCGATTCCCACATTGATGACAGCTTCAGGTTTGGTAACTCTCTCGTTATACTTGATTTGTGCTAAACGAACTGATGATGGCGTTCTTGACTCAAAATGAGTTGATAATTTTGGACTGTTCATGACAACTCTCCTCTTCTATTTTAAAATTTTGATAAAAAAATATTGTAATCAACATTATTATTTTATAATATTCCGGTAAAATATTCAATATATTATGCATTATTTTGTATACAAAAATGCATCTTGTAAATCAAAGATGCATTTTCCTTTTACCATATTTTGCAATTTCCATTAAAACATTATTTGTATATCATATGCTGAAGTCCCATTAAAACACCAAATTTTGAATGTTCATAAGTCAAGCCACCTTGAAAATATACAACGTATGGTTCTTCAATCGGAGCATCGGCACTAAGTTCTATTGATGAACCTTGAACAAATGCCCCTGCTGCCATTATAACTGGAGAATGGTACCCTGGCATAGCCCAAGGTTCCGGCGAAACGTATGAATCAACTGGCGCTGCAGCTTGGATTCCCTTGCAGAATTTTATGACTTTTTCTGGACATTCCAATTTAATGGCTTGTATTATATCACTTCTATTTTCATTTACCTTTGGTGAAATTTCATAACCGAGTTTCTCGCTCATCGCCCCACATAGAATCGCACCTTTCAATGCTCCACTGACAACTTTAGGAGCCATGAACAATCCTTGAAGAACTTGTCTTGTCTGTCCAAAAGTCAAACCGGTCTCTTTTCCTATTCCAGGAGAAGTCAATCGATAACTCACCTGAGTTATAATATCATTTTTGCCTACTATATAACCACCTGTCAATGCCAATCCACCGCCGGGATTTTTAATGAGAGAACCCGCCATCAGATCTACACCTACATCGGTAGGTTCTTTCTTATCAATGAATTCACCATAACAGTTATCAACCATTACAATTATCGATTTATCGATGTATTTGATCAGTTCAACCATTTTTTCAATAGACTCAATAGTCAAAGAAGGTCTAAAACTATAACCACCGGAGCGTTGAATATATATCATTTTAACTTTTTTGGTCTTTAGATATTTTTCAACTTCATTATATTTAAAATCTCCTGATTCATTTAAATCAATTTTATCATATTTAATACCGAACTCAATAAGCGATGAACCATTATGTCCATTTAAACCAATTACCTCTTCTAAAGTATCGTATGGTTTGCCTGAAATGGACAGCATTAAATCATTGGGCCTTAACACGCCCCATAATGCTAATGATAGCGCGTGGGTTCCAGACACGATTTGAGGCCTTACAAGAGCATCGTCAGTGTTGAATATATCAGCATAGATTTCTTCTGTCTTTTCTCTTCCGATGTCATTATAGCCATATCCTGTAGTCCAGTTGAAATGCTGATCAGAAAGTCTGGCATTTTGCATAGCTTTTAAAACTTTTAATTGATTGAATTCATTAATCTTATCTAATTTTTGAAATTGTTCTTGTAAATCAAATTCAATTTCATCTTTTAGTATAATCAGCTCTTCAGAAATTCCAAATTTCTTGTACATGTTTCCTCCCAAAAAACAACTAAGGCTATGCCTTAGTTATTTACTCTTCTTCAGTTTCTTTTTTCATAAAATTAATTTCTTTAGCTGGTATCATGGTAGAAATAGCATGCTTATATATCATCTGTTGCTTGCCGTCACTATCCATAATGATTGTATAATTATCAAATCCTTTAACCAAACCTCTAATTTGGTATCCGCTGATTAAAAAAATTGTAATCATAATGCGCTCTTTTCGAACCTGATTCAAAATAATATCTTGTAGATTAATAGCTTGTTTCATATGAAATCCCCCTCTAATAAATTTGCTAGCTAGGTATATATCTTTCTATATCTATAATAATATCTTCAATATCTGAATAATCATCTAAAATAAACCAAGTCATCGTGTCATATTGCTTAAACCATGTCAACTGTCTTTTCGCATAATGTCTAGAATTCTGTTTGATTAATTTTATCATCGTCTCATGATTATACATATTATCTAAATAAGCTAACACCTCTTTATATCCTATACCCTTCATTGAGTTGAAACTATCATCTAAACCCATATTTTTTAGTTTTATTACTTCTTCAATTAAACCGTTTTCAATCATCAAGTCGACTCTTTTGTTTATTCTTGCGTATAGTTTTCTGCGATTCATATTAAGGCCTACCAAAACAAATTCATATTCATTATTCAAACTTAAATTTGTCTTGTAATCTTTTTTATTACTGCCGGAAATTTTATTTATTTCCAAGGCCCTTATAACACGTTTAAGATTATTTGGATGTATTTGATCAGCACTTTTCGGATCTATTTTTTTTAAAATTTCATAGACAGCTTCTTTTCCCTCGCTTTGCGCTAAAGCTTCCAATTCACTTCTATATTCAAGATCTTGATTGGCTTGATTAAAATCCATCTCATAATATAGAGAATTCAAATAAAGCCCTGTTCCTCCGACTAAAATAGGAACTTTTCCTTTTGCTGATATTTCTTTTATTTTGATTTCTGCCAATCTTTTATAATCCGAAACCGTAAAATTTTTATTTGGTTCAATGCAATCTATCAAATGATGTGGTATTTCGCTTAATTCCTCATCACTAGGTTTTGCCGAGCCAATATTCAGCTCCTTATAAATTTGAACAGAATCAAGATTGATGATTTCTCCATTCAATTTTTTTGCCAGTTTTATCGATATGTCGGTTTTCCCTACTGCAGTCGGTCCGACTATTGCAATTACTTTCATATTTACACCTGAATTCTATAAAACATTTTTTCTAGTTCTCTATTTGATACTTTAATTATTATCGGCCTGCCGTGAGGACAAGTCAATGGATCTTTCAAGAATTTCAATTGCTCAATTAAATGATTTGCTTCAATGTTGAGCATTTCATCATGTGCTTTGATGGCATTCTTACATGATTGTTGAATGATATCGCTTTCAGTTAAACTATTTAGTAAAAATTCTTTTGAATGATATAAATCAATCAATGTCAAAATCATTTTCTTTGCTTGACCTAAAGTGAAGATTGAAGGAATACTCCTGATGATAATTTCATTATCTCCAAATATCTCTAAATCATATCCAAAATCATTATACCTGTTTTGATTTGTTTCAATAGATTTAATATCTTCTTTAGACACCTGAATGATATCAGGAACTAAAAGGATTTGAGAATCCAGTTTATTAGAATTATATTTTTCCATAAATTTTTCATAAAGAATCTTTTCATGTGCAGCATGTTGATCAATCAAATACATGTCATTTTCCTTTTCAAATATCAGATATGTTTTTATTAATTGTCCGATGTAATGCAAGTTCTCGTAAATTTCATATTTTCTACTGGGTATTTCAATACTTTTTTCAGCAATTTGATTTTGATAGATTTCGACTTGTTCTTTTACATTGTCTTCTTTTGCCTTTTTATTGAAATCATCGAACATACTCGGCTGAATAACTTCTTCAATCTTTTGAACCTTATTTAATTCTAGCGGAGGGTTTTCTTTCTTCACCTCATACTGAGTATTGATATCTTTTTTATATAGCTTTTCTCTTAAATTTTTCTGTAAAGAAAAAGCTATATTGTTCTCGTCTTCAATTTTTACGATCAATTTAGTCGGATGTATATTGACATCTACACTTTCTGTATCAATATTGATTTTAACAAAAAATACTGGGAATTTATGTATCGGTATAAGTGCCTTATAAGCTTCATTGATTCCATCAGTCAAAGTAATGTTTTGTACATATCTATCATTCACAAAGATGCTTTGCAATTGTTTGTTCCCTCTATAATAGTTTAAATCTGTCGTTAATCCGTAAATTTCAACATCTTCATATGACAATTTGAATTCCAGCAAATGATTGATCATGTCTCTACCATAAATACTATAAACGACGTCTATGATATTTCCATTCCCTTTTGTATGAAATATCAGTTTGTTATCAATGGTATAATTAAATTTAAGACTTGGATTCGCTATAGCCAAATTATAAACGATATTATTGATGTTCCTTGTTTCTGTAGAATTGCTTTTAAGAAATTTCTTTCTTGCAGGAACATTGAAGAACAAATCACCGATTGAAATCGTAGTTCCTGAAGTAGATGTAACTTTCTCATGACTGAATAAATTACCTTTTATCACATTTATTTTAAATCCAAGTTGCGATTCCTTCTGTTTTGAAATCATTTCAACTTTAGAAACAGCAGCTATGCTAGCTAGAGCTTCTCCTCTAAAACCCAATGATCTGATATGATTGATATCGTCGTCATCGATAATTTTACTTGTAGCATGACGTTCGAAAACCAACGGAATATCATCTTCATGAATACCATTGCCGTTGTCTGCGATTTTAATGAATTCCTTTCCGGCGTTTCCTACACTAATGCTTATTTCAGTGGCTTTTGCATCAATTGAATTTTCAACTAATTCTTTAACAACTGATGCAGGACTCTCTATTACCTCACCTGCAGCGATTTTATTGCTTAAGTGAGAGGACATTTTATAAATTCTTTTCATATTTATTCCTTCTTCTTTACTAACTCAATTAGTTTATTCAATTCATTCAAAGATTCGATAGGTGTCAATTGATTGATATCTATCATCTCTATTTTTTTTATTATATCGATTTTATGTTCTCTAAAAAAATCCATTTGATAACTTTCTTCTGGAATTTTAGGAACTTTTGCAATATCTGTATTTTCCAAATCTCTGAGTATCCTTTTAGCCTTTTTTATAACGATGTCAGGAACACCTGCCAGTTGGGCCACTTGAATACCATAACTTTGATTAGCGCTCCCTTCGACGATTTTCCTTAAAAATATAATATCGTCTTTATATTCTTTAACAGTGATATTATAATTCTTGACTCCTCCGATTTGCCCTTCTAGCTCTGTTAGCTCATGATAATGTGTGGCAAATAAAGTCTTGGGATTCGGGTTGAGTGTATCAGTCAAAAATTCAACAACAGCCCATGCGATGCTCAATCCATCAAATGTACTTGTTCCTCTTCCTATTTCATCTAATAATACTAATGAATCATCTGTTGTATATTTTAAAATATTTGCAAGTTCACTCATTTCAACCATAAATGTACTTTGTCCCTGCGACAAATCGTCCGATGCTCCCACACGTGTGAAAATTCTATCTAATATTGGAATATCAGCTGAAGATGCCGGTATAAAAGATCCGATTTGCGCCATTAAAGTTATTAATGCGACTTGTCTTAAAAATGTCGATTTTCCGGCCATGTTTGGGCCTGTAATTATATAAAATTGATTATCATTTTTATCCAGATAAGTTTCATTATTTATAAAATTCTCTTTCTTGACTATTTTTTCAATAACCGGATGTCTACCCTCTTTGATATCGATAATTCCATTATCATTAAAAGAAGGTCTTATGTAGTCGTTGGTAATAGCTACTTTTGATAAACTTATAAGAACATCCAACTCACTTACACTACGGCTTGTAACTAAAAGTCTTTCAGATTCCTGTCGTATTTTATCAATAACTTGAGATAGAATTTCATTTTCTATTTTTATCACTTTATCATGTGAATTTAAAATTTTCTCTTCAATAATTTTTAATTCTTCTGTAATATACCTTTCTGAATTAGCCAAGGTTTGTTTCCTGATATAATCATCTGGAACTAGATTAAGATTAGATTTGGTTATTTCAATGTAATATCCAAAAACTCTATTGTATTTTATTTTTAGATTTTTAATTCCTGTCGCGTTTTTTTCTTTGGTCTCGATATCAAGAATCAATTTCTTTCCGTTTGTCATGATATTTTTAAGTTCAAATAGATCATCAGTATAATCCTCTTTGATATAACCACCTTCTCTAGTTAGAATAGGCGGGTCGTCAATTATTGATTTATCGATCAATTCATATATATCCAGACAAACATCGATTTTTCCATTTAATTGATTAATATAAGAATCATTGAACATCCCCAATGTTTTTTTAATATCAGGTAATTTTGAAAGAGTCATTTTAATCGATATCAAATCTCTTGGGTTTATGTTACCATAGACCAGTTTTGAAACCAATCTTTCAAGATCGTAGATTTTTTTTAAATTGTTGTCAATATCGTCTCGCAGCATATCATTTTTTATAAACGTTTCAATAATATTTTGTCTGTATGTTATTTTATCAATGCTTCTAAGAGGCTTTGACAACCATTTCTTCAACGTTCTAGAACCCATTGCAGTTCTAGTTTGATCTAGAACCCATGTCAACGAGCCTTTTTTCTCGTGATTTCTCATGGTGCTGAATATTTCCAAATTAGTTATTGTAGATTGATCTAATGCTAGATACTCATCGCCATGTAATACTGTCAATTCGCCAAAGTGCTCAACTGTAATTTTTTGTGTTTCTTTAATATATTCAATCAAAGCGCCTAAAGGTTCAATTAAATTGCTATATTCATCAATACCTAAAGATTGTATACTGCTTCTTTTAAAAGTTTCTTTTATTTTGGTGTTGCCTTTTTCAAATGAAAAATAATGATTATCCAGACAGGTAAATGTAAAACCTTCTTTAGTCAGTTTTTCAATGATTAAATCATTTTTATCATCGCTTTTTATCAGTATTTCTTTAGGATTTATTTTTTTAATCTCATCAATGATTTTTTCCGTTTGGTATTCACCAAATAATGATAATCCATAAATTTGGAAAGTAGAAATATCGCCAAAGACTATTGCTGCATTGTCTTTATTTATTATGAGAGAAGTTATATAACTATTATCCTGTTCTTTGAGCATCGACGGATTTGTGATGGTTCCTGGAGTTATAATTTTTACAACTTCTCTTTTTACCAAACCCTTAGATGATTTGGGATCTTCCGTCTGTTCACAGATTGCCACTTTGTAACCTTTTTCAATAAGTTTGGAAATGTATGTATCTACCGAATGATATGGGACTCCGCATAAAGGGGCTTTTTCTTCAAGACCTGCATTTCGGCCTGTCAAAGTCAATTCCAATTCTCTTGAAGCTGTAACAGCATCATCAAAAAACATCTCGTAAAAATCACCGAGACGATAGAATAACAAATAATCATTATATTTATTCTTAATTTCAAAATATTGTTTCATCATTGGTGTTAATTGAGTATAATCCACTTTCTCACATATAATCAAAGTACCATTCAGCACTTGATTATTTCTCCTTCCTTAGGAAATTTTCATCTATTATTTGGGGATATATTTTATGCTAATGTGGATTTGTTATTTTTTCTCTATAGCTTAGACTATCCGAGGTGACTCAAACCACGGTCCTTTACCTGGTATTCTTTAAATAACGCTAAGTATTCTATGATTACAAATCTTTCTAGATTATACTTATCAAATAAATTTCTTCTTTTAGAAATATCCGATTGATATTACCCATCACCATTCAAGATACTCTGGCCATTCTTCATTTGCGTATTGTACATCACCTGGTGAAATACCATGCTCATGTGCCACTTCTCTAACTTCTCTGGCCACTTTCTGGTAATCATCACTTTGCTTAATGATCTTACCGATATGGGTTGCCAGCAATTTACTTCTTTTCTCTGGTTCAGTATGAATATATTTCATTTCTAGTATTGTAATAAATTGTGTTGTAAAATCAGTATAGTTAAAAGACTTGTAATAAACGTCCTGTCCTTCCTTAGACTTTTTCCTCAACCGCTTGTATGCTGCATCAGTGGTAGCTTCTCTAAATGCCTCCCAGATAAGTTCTTGGTACAATCTCACCATAGCAATATCTTTATATCGATTCCGATGAAATTCTTCAATAAGCATTTCATGTAACTCTGGTATTGCCAGCTTGTTCTTAAATCGCTTGTCATCTTCATGAATGATAATATAATCATCCAATGCTAATGCGGCAAACATGGCCTCATGCCACACAATACTAACCGAAAACTCAACATTGGTCTCTGGGTGAATCTTGCCATGATATTTTTGAAGGTCCGAAAAATAGTCATTGTCAACAAAAGTCACTTCCCTGTCGCCCATGAAGCAATGGCGAAGATCATAGTTAACACCCAGTATCCTGATAAATGGCATACTGTCATTATCTATTTCAAGGCCAGATCCAACTACCCGTCCTATGCTTTCATATAGTTCATTGATATCTTCGTATGTTCCAGTTATAGTTATACCTGTTAGGTTTTCTGTGTTTGTTATTTTTAGCATGAGACTATTCCTCTTTCTTTTTAAGATAATTTAGAGATGAAATTCTCTATTAGTATCCGCTTCTAGCTTCTAACCTATACTTGCTTTACTGATACTTTTGCATTTGCCTCAAATTTCTCACCAGCCTGCATACATTCCAAAAAGTACTTATCTAATAATTTTAGAAACTCTTCCACTTCACTTCATCATTATATGACTCTTTCGCATCTTGTTTCTTCTTTTACCGGATCCAACCATGATTCATCAGGCAAATCCCGATCTCTTATGTCCTTTGACCATCGTTCGGTCTATATTATTGTCATTGCTGACTCTTGGCCTATTTCTTGATGGAACCACACCTAGGTTGTACAATGTTTCGAGCATTGTTGCTCCTTTCATTGGACTTCCATTATCTGAATGTAACACCATGGCTGTTCTTTACTGTACTTATATAGCTCATAGTTGTCATCTCCTCTGCGTATCTATCATACTTGAATATGAGGCAGGTGACAACTACCCTAGGCTAAAGGGATCTTCTAAAGTATAACAAAAATACCCCTTATAATACAGGGGTATTAATAATTTCACCTTCCATTGAAAAGTTTTTTGGATTTGTGATTTTGACATCAACCAATTTTCCAATCAATTCATTTGAACCCTTGAATAGAATCAAATAATTTTCTCTAGATCGTCCTATTAAATAATCGGTATCTTTCTTCGCCCTGTCTTCGACCAAAACCTCATACACTTCTCCCAGTCTTGTTTTATTCTTTGCAATGACAGTTTTATTCAATACACTCAACATTTTTTCAAAACGTTTATGTTGAATATCATTTGGAATTTGTTTTTCAAAATTGGCTGCCGGAGTGCCTTCTCGCTTGGAGTAAATGAACGTAAAAGCAGAATCATAACCGACTTCTTTGATAAGTTCTATAGTGTCATCGACATCTTCTTCCGTTTCTCCTGGAAAACCGATTATAATATCAGTGCTGAGTGAAACATCAGGAATATTTTCTTTCAATTTTCTTACTATTTCAAGATAATCTTCTCTAGTATATTTTCTGTTCATGCTTTTTAAAATTGCATCGCTTCCAGATTGTATCGGTAAATGGACGTATTCACAAACTTTAGGATTATCTCTAATAACATATATGAGTTTATCACTTAAATCTTTTGGATGTGAAGTCATAAAGCGGATTCTCTCGATTCCATCTATTTTAGATACATCTTCAAGCAAATCTGCAAACTCATATGGGTTTTCAAAAGTTTTTCCATATGAGTTGACGTTTTGTCCTAGCAAAGTGATTTCTTTTACACCATCTTGAACTAATTTTTTAACTTCATCTATAATATTATCTTTTTCTCTACTTCTTTCTCTTCCTCTAGTATATGGAACAATACAATAAGTGCAGAAATTATTACAGCCATACATGATATTTACATATGCCTTCAATCCTAATTTTCTTTCATAAGGCATTCCTTCAAGAATTCTACCTTCCGAATTCCAAACCTCGACAATTTGTTTTTTTTCTTCATATACAGCACTTAACAATTTAGGAAAATTATGAACATTGTGAGTTCCAAATACTAAATCCACATATTTATAGTTTTTCTTGATCTCTTCTACTATGTGAGGTTGTTGCATCATACAACCACTTACAGCGAGAATCAAATCTTTTTTAGTTTTTTTTATATGCTTTATATGACCAAGGTTCCCATAAACTCTAAGCTCAGCATTTTCTCGTACAGCACATGTGTTGAATATTATTATATCAGCTGTTTCATAGGAGTCGGTTTCTTCATAACCCATGTTCTTCAGCATGGCAGTTAATTTCTCTGAATCATGTTCATTCATTTGACAACCATATGTTATTATATGAAATTTCTTTCTTTCATCGAAGGATAGAAAGAAATCGTCATTCGTTCTTCTTATTTCATTGATATAATATTGGTTTTCCAATACTTCATCATTATTTATATTCAATCTGATTTGATTTTGCATAACATGCCTCCTATATTCTCTTTCTATATTATATATAAGTTTGAATATTTTAAAAGAGTTTTTGCTTGAATTATATATATGTCGATGTATTTTTGCGCAAAATAAAAAACTATGGTCTAAACCATAGTTTTATTATATCAATTTACTTCATTGATAATTTTATTCTGTTCTCTTCTTTGTTTATTTCAATTACTTTAACTTTAACAATTTCGCCTACTTTTAATATATC
>JAYENG010000091.1:0-2559 GCA_034721975.1 Bacillota bacterium | reverse complement strand
ATATATGTACCGGATGACATCGTATGGATATGTATATGAAAACGAAGTGATGTTGGAGAGTGATTATTTTTGCAGCAATTCGATTTGGTACTGAAAATATGAATTAAAGGGGAATGAAAAATGAAAAAATATTAATATTTACATTATTAATTATTTTGGTTATTCCAACAATTGTATTTGCTGCTGATAGTGAAGAAATCAATGTAATTGATGAAGTAGGTTCATGTCCTGTTTATGGACTACATAGAATGTTCAATCAAGGAGGAATTGTCGGTGCGTACTATAACGGTGATTTTGAATCAGAGGTGAACTATTATGTCTGTGAGTGTGGGGAGACAATGATTACTACCGGAAGACCCCATTTAGGACATCCAGTTGGATACTATTGGTATGATACGCAATTTGAGTTTATTAGTACATTTTGGTATACAGGTTTTGATTTGTCAATGCCAGAAGACCCTGATCAATATACCACAAACAGTTATTTAGAAGGATATAGGTTCTATCAGTAAAGATAACAGATAAATTTTATTTTGAATTAAATAGATCATCCATACAGAGAATAATAGTAGAGATATTTTCTAACGCGGTTATTTTGAAAAGGGGGGTGGTAGAGATAGATTGTAATTCACCGTCGGGTATTTATGTTTGTATAAAGTGTCGAAAGAATGAGCTGGTCCATAGCTAGAGAGAACCGTTTGAACCATGTGGTATATGTGGGTCTAATGATTAATGGAAGTTGGTAAGAAAACAAAAAAGGATATGAAAGGATGTTAAAAATGAAAAAAAACTTAATCAAAAGAAGAATTATTATTGCAGTATTAAGTGTTGCAGTTGGATTATCAGGTTTTAGTATGTTTTATGTGAATAGTATTTCTTATGCAAATGAAATTTCTCTAGAATTAATAGATGCTCAAAAAGTTTTTTATGATGGAGATGCTATCATAACAGTAACAGAATCAACTGAAGAGAATTTTATTAATAGTTTGGCTGAAAAAGAAAATATTTCTTATAAAGATGCAGAAATACTTAATTCTTTCAATCTATCAGAAAACGATGGTGTTGTAACAAGATCTATGGATGAAGCAATTGGATATAAGCAATTGGAATCTGAATCTCCAATAGACGATTCAGAAATTTCAACTGTTATCGCAGTAGAAGTCCAATATTTATATAATGTTGTTACTGGCGATGCTATTGAGATATTGAATTTAGGAAATCCTTATATTAGGATTGCAGGGGATATTGTCTCAGAAAAATGGGATGGATCAGATCCTAACGTTTCACATACAAGTTCAACAGGAAGAATTAGCTATACCGGTAGTGCATATGTTGAAGTTCAGAATGGTTTAGAAGTAGGTTTAGGAATTGCGGGTTGGACATTTGGTGGTTCTACAAGTACAACAACGTTTTACTGGAGCCCCGTTGTTACTCAAGTAATGAGTATTTACTTATACCAATGGGATCAATAAAATGAAAATTAATTTGTTCAAAAAAAATAAAGTAGATATTACTATAAGAAATTTATTAATCGTTGGTAGCATTTACATTATATTGAAAGCATTTGTTCATTATTCTAATATAATTACAACTGTAAGTGCATTATCTGTTAAGCTAGCAATCAAAAATCCAACTAAAGAAATGCTTATGTTTTTAAAGAATTTAGAATTTAATATTGAATTTTTTGTTCTTCCAATTCTAATGTTAATTTTTTTTAAATTAGGTATTGACCTTATGAAGTTAGTTGTTAATATCTTACTATTAAATAAAATTGATACCGATAAAAATGAATGAAAGAATTTGTTTTCAGATCAGTTTATGAAGTTTTGATATTAATACGTGAATCTCATGGAAAGGGAGGTGTTATTTATGAAAAAGTAAACAAATCAGGTATTATACTAATACTAGCATTAATTGCATTAATTTGTGGTTGTTCACATAACTCAACGACACAGGAAGCATCAGGCCCTATTGACCCAATTTTAGAGGCCGCTCTAGATATGACTTTTGCTGACTATTCATTGTCAACATTGAGAATTAGTGGATCTGAGTACATTTCAATTACTGAAGAGTATTTAATTGATTCAGATACATGGTATAGCGAACCATTTTTCGGTTTTGAGGGTACTGAATATACTGTTTTTGATATCAAAGAGATGACTGAAAATGAATATGCTGCTTTTAAAAAATCTATAAAAAAAACAGCCGAAGAACTAGAGTACCAAAATTTTGAAGAAATTGATACAGCTTGGACATCTAACGTCATTGATGATGTGGAATTTTCATTTAAATATGTTTTTGCTAGAATTGAAACTAAATTGAATAAAAAAGACGCATATTATTTCAAAAAGTACACTTTTTCAAAAGTAGATGATCAATGGAAAATATTAGTCATCAATAGTTATTTAGATTATATCGATACTCCTCGAGACGAAAGAAGCATGAATAAATATTTGTTTTATGATAATCTAGAGATTAAATATATTAACGAAGTACAATTAAATGAATAATCTGTACAAAACAATCAATGTTAACTTCCTATAAAATTCAGTCTCGATA
>JAYENG010000090.1:0-2574 GCA_034721975.1 Bacillota bacterium | reverse complement strand
ATCCATATCGATAGTTTCAATGGCATCTTCTACAACTTGCGAGTACTCTACATCAGCATAGTCTTTGTATCCTTCGAAATTGCTTACTTCATCTAAAAGGCGATCGATCCCTTCATTTTTTGCTGCCGAAATCGGTATAACTTTAATTTTCAGTTTTTCTTCTAAAGCTTTATAATCGATTTTCAATCCTTTTTTATCTAATTCATCAATCATATTGACCGCCAAAACCACAGGCAATTTCATCTCAATCAACTGAACAGTCAAATACAGATTTCTTTCCAAATTTGATGCATTCACAACATTTATAATTACATCAGGTTTTTCATTTAAAATATAATCTCTTGCAATTTTTTCATCTAATGAATATACAGACAGACTATATTTCCCGGGTAAATCTATTATATTAATTCTGTTGTTCTTGTAATTCAAAAAACCCTCTTTTTTTTCAACAGTCACTCCCGGCCAATTCCCCACATAGTGGTTCGCTCCTGTCAATCTATTGAAAAGAGTTGTCTTTCCCGAGTTGGGATTACCAACTATCGCTACATTTAATTCTGACACTATATCCCTCCAAACAAATTAGCATCGGCAAAGCCAATGCTAATTAGTAACTTCTACATCAATTTTTTCCGCAATACCTCGGCCGAGCGCCAATCTCGCACCACGAATTTCTATAATAATCGGACCCGAATTCGTTTTAGAAATAATACTAAAGCTCACACCAGGTGTCAACCCCATACCTTGCAATTTTTTCTTCAAACTCAATCCATAATTTATATTGTTCAATACCACTTTTTTTCCAATACTAACTTTTGAAAGTGACATAGCAAACCTCCTAATTGATATCCATTATCATTTCTTTCCTATATTTTATTACAGTTGATAACTATTGTCAATAACATATAGAAATATTATTTGTTAAAAATTATTAATCTCAGCAGCGACATCTAGACTTCATATGCAAAGATATTTTTATCATTTCTAAAATCCTATACAATAAATCAAATCCTTAATTTATACAAAATTTTATGATGTACTTTCAATAAGATAGTTTAACTTTATAACTTTATAACTTTTTTCTTTTAAAGGAGTTGATTTTTATGCTAGCTACACTAAAAACAAAAAATCAGATAACATTACCATCAAAGATTATTAAAAAAATTGGTTTACATGTCAAAGACCAACTGGATATCAATATTAACGATTGCGGCGAAATAGTACTCACACCTGTTATTGTTGAGATATTGCCAATAAACATGATTAAAGATTTGTAAGAAGCTTTTGAGGATATAGAAAAAGGTAGAATTTCTGATATCAAAAATGTAGAAGAAACTATTAAAGAACTGGACCTATTATAATGTTTAGGTAATCTGGCGAGAATCCTCCCTATTTCAATTGGGAGATGAATCGCTTGTTTTAATTTTAAAATTTACTGCAAAATATGTAAAAATCTGATATACTATTAACAAGAACATATATTCGCGTTATGCAAGGAGGAGCTGATGATTCTAACTAAAAAAATAATATTCAAACCGAATGAAACAGAATCAATTGTTTTGAGACTCCTTTCATTTGCGTCTGCAAAACTCTGGAATATAGGAAACTATGAAAAACACAACTACAAAATGTTGGGCCTTGAAAAATACCCTAACTGGTATGAACAAAAGAAACGTCTTAAAACTGAGTTTTGGTACAAAAATCTCCCATCACAGACAGCTCAAGAAGTTCTCAACATGCTTGAAAAAAGCTGGAAATCTTTTTTCAAATTGAAAGAAACAGGTGGCGTTGAAAATCCAAACCCACCAAAGTATAAGAAATTCAACAATTTCAAGTATCTTAGGCAAGGTTTTATAATCGATGGCGACTCACTTCGCTTTTCTTTGCCAAAAGGACTTAAAATTCATCTTAAGGACAAATATCAAATTGAGGATAACTATTTAACCCTGAAAATCAAAGGATTTTCAGAACTCGATTTAACCGTCAAAGAGATTGAATTTAAACCTTTGAAAGATGGCGATTACCAAATCAACATCACACACGAAGTTGAGGCTCAGACTAAAAAAGATGATAATGGCAATTACCTTTCAATCGACCTTGGAATCACCAACATGATGACTTGCTATGACAATCTAAATGGCAAAAGTTTTATCATCAATGGTAAGCAGTGGCTAAGTATCAATCGCTATTTCGACAAGAAGATTGGATACTATCAGTCAATTTCGGATGCACAGCAAAGTGCAAAAGGCATCAAGTACCCTAAGAAGAGTAAACGAGTCATCTCTTTGTACGAGAAAAGATCAAAACAAATCAGCCATTTGCTTCACAGTGCGACTAAGGAAATTGTCGATTATTGTGTCACAAATGATATTTCAAAAGTGATTATAGGAGACATTACGCATATTCGAGAAGATGCAAATTTCGGGAAAGTTAACAATCAAAAGCTTCACAAGTTTCCTTTTGCAAAAATATATTCACTTCTTGACTATAAACTAGTGCTTAAAGGTATTGAATTTAATAAGCAGAACGAAGCCTATTCAAGTCAATGCTCCCCTTTGTCAACTGAAGTATCTAAAG
>JAYENG010000089.1:0-15669 GCA_034721975.1 Bacillota bacterium | reverse complement strand
GACCGACTTCCTTCAGATTCCACCTCACGATGGACACCCTTGTCTTAGGCTATGCACTTTCCACTACTAGGATGTGCTCGGGACTTTAACCCGTTAGATTATGCCCATGCTGGGCACACTAAAAAAACGAAGAGCTAGCAAAAGCTCTTCTTTCCCTTTTTTTTGAAGGAATTTACAAAATCAGCTAATGTTTCACTCTGATTATAGTCTTTTTTATAGACAAGATATATCGGATAACTGATACTTATTTCCTTGATTTTTATGATTTTCAATTGCTTACGATATATTTCCTTTTTAACTGATATATACGGTAAAAACGACATCCCCACACCTTGAGACAGTGCAGATTTAACAGCTTCCGCTGTGTCCATATTAAATAAAACATTCAGTTCTTCAAACTTATATCCAATATTCATTAAATGAGTTCGAATATATCTTTTTATTCTCAAATTGTCTTCAAGCATAATCAATGGATGTTCATATAACTCATTGATTGATATCTCATCACCGATATTCATCGTATACGGTGCTACCAATACAATATCATCATACCCAATTTCTAAACTAACTATCGTCTCGTCTTTTGGCTTGCCATAAATAAAACCAATATTGCTGATGTTGTTTACAATATTTTGCTCAATAGCACTCGCCGAATTTGACTTCAGAATATAATTGTGTTTCTTGAATCTATTCTTCATTTCATACAAAGTGCACGGCAACGCATATAGTGCTAAAGGCCAACACGCCTCAATCTGTAAATTTTGAGTATTGTCTTCATAGTTACCTATCTCTTCAATCATTTTATTATACGTTCTGACAATATTATCAGAATACTTAAATACAATCGTTCCCATTTCAGTCAATTCTACACCTTTGTTGCTTCTAATCAACAGTTTATGCCCCAAACTCTCTTCTAACTTTTGAATTTGTTGACTAAGTGCAGATTGTGAAATATGAGAATTCAATGCCACTTTTGAAATGCTTTTTGCCATAGCGACATTATAAAAATAAGCAAAACACTCTAAATGCATAAAATCACTTCCCAACATATTTTCTTAATTATATCATTTATACATACATTATAAAGTTATTTTTTGCTATTAACAATTATTATATAGTATAACAATTGCAGATAGTTAAATATTTATCAAGTGTGGTAATATAATAAGTGAAAAGATTGTTAATAAAAAAACGAAGTGTAAGGAGTGAGTATCTTGTCTGAAACTAATACAACAAGCAGTTCATTATCAGCAAGAAGATCTTCTTCTAGAAGCGGCGGTAGAAATCGAAAACCAAAGAAAAACCTAATCCCTTACGGCGTAATGACATTCATAATTTACGTTGTTATAGGCACTTGGTTTGCAACTAAGAATCCTAGTCTTGCAATTTTCTGGATGGCTGGAATTGCTTTTGGTTTTTCATTGCAAAGATCAAGATTTTGTTTCACCGCTTCAATGAGAGATCCATTATTAACTGGTGTTACAAGTGTTTTTAGAGCAGTTTTAGTTGCTTTTGCCATTACTTCTATTGGATTTTGGGCAATTAAATTCGGCGCTCATATTCAAGGGTTGCCAATTCCAGGAATGGGTTATGTCGTTCCGATTAGTTTTGCTACAGCAATTGGAGCAACCATATTTGGAATAGGAATGGTAATTGCCGGCGGTTGTGCTTCTGGAACGTTAATGAGAGTCGGTGAAGGATTCATCATGCAAGTTCTTTCTTTAACTTTCTTTGTTATAGGCTCTTTAATAGGCGCCCATGACTTTGGATGGTGGAAAGAAAATGTCATGCTAAAAGGAAAGGCCATTTTCCTTCCTGATTATTTAGGATGGTTTGGCGCTTTATTTGCACAATTATTACTCATTGCAATTCTCTTTATAATTGCTGATAAGTGGGAAATGAAAAAATCTGGTGGTTCTTCAAGTGATCATTAGATAATTAGGAGGAATAGAAAATGAATGAAGTTGTTTTAGATTGTTTAGGTGAAGCTTGTCCAATTCCTATAGTTAAATCTGAGAAAGCTATTGTCGATTTAAATGTCGGTGATTTGTTGATTGTTCAAATTGATCACTCATGTGCTATGAAAAATCTACCGGAATGGGCTAGAGCTCAAGGTTTCAATGTTGAAATTGAAGAAATTGAAGACGGCGAATGGGAAGTATTTATAGAAAAAACTAAGTAATTAGGGAGGTTTAGCAATGAGCAGTAAAGTCTTTGACAATATAAAAAGTAACAAATACTACAAAATGTGGTTCAAAGATGCCCTTCCATATATCGCGGGAGCTGTACTACTTTCAGTTTTTCAAATATTCACTTTAGCAAGCACAGGTAACCCTTGGGGTGTCTCTGGAGCATTGGCTTACTGGGGTGCGTGGGCTTATGAAGCTTTTGGAGGTAGTGTAGACAAATGGTATTACTTTAGTAGTGAAGGTGCCAGAACTACTCTTGAAAATGGTTTGTTAAATCATGGCGGATCAATAAGAAATATTGGTGTTATTGCTGGTGCGTTATTGGCAACACTAATGGCATCTCAGTTTAAAATCAAAAAAATCAAAAGCAAAAAACAAATTATTGCTGCGATTATTGGTGGACTTTTAATGGGATACGGCGCTAGAATCGGGTTTGGTTGTAATATCGGTGCGTTTTACAGTGGAATAACATCATTCAGTTTATCTGGTTGGGTTTATGCTGTGTTCTTATTTATAGGTGCATATTTCGGAAGCAAAATATTAGTAAAATTCTTTATGTAAAACTAGGAGGTAACTATGGCAAGAGAGAAGAAAGTTGAAAATTATGATGTTGTTATCATAGGTGGCGGTGCTGGTGGATTAACTGCTGGTATTTATTGTGGTCGTGCAAGACTAAAAACACTTTTAATTGAAAAATCATTAGTTGGTGGTTTAGCAACTTATACTAACGAAATAGAAAATTATCCTGGTTTCCCTGATGGTTCAACAGGTATTGATCTAATGAAATTATTCGAAACACAAGCAAAAAAATTCGGTGTCAAGTTTAAATTGACTGATGTAAAAAGTGTTGATTTATCAGGCAAAGAAAAAATCGTTGAAACTTTTAGAAATATCTATAAAGCAAAAGTTGTAATCATAGCTTCAGGCGGTCGTCCAAGAATAACTGGAGCATTAAATGAAGATAAATTTTTATTCGACAAAGGTATCTCATTCTGCGCCACTTGTGATGCAGCTGCAAATACTGACAAAACAGTTGTTGTAATCGGTTCAGGAGATGCTGCAATCGAGGAAGGTATGTTCTTGACTAAATTCGCTAAAAAAGTAATCGTTTCAGTAATGCATGATGAAGGAATTATGGACTGTAACGAAATTGCTAAAGATGCAGCTTTGAACAACGACAAAATGGAATTTATGTGGAATACTGTACCAGCAGCATTTGAAGGCGAAGCTGATTTAGATAGAGTCGTCTTGAAAAACTTAAAAACTGATGAACTATTGCCAATAGAGTGCGATACTTGCTTTGAATTTATCGGCTACATTCCTAATACTGAAATCTTTGAAGGTCAAATTAACATGACTGACAGAAAATATATTTTAGCAAATGAGAAAATGGAAACAAACATGCTAGGCGTTTATTCTGTTGGCGATGTTAATGAAAAATTCTTGAAGCAAGTTTCTACAGCTGTTGGTGATGGTTCAATCGCTGGATTTGCTGCTGAAAAGTATATTGCTGAAAGTGAAATTTTCGAAGAGCAAATATTAACTGACGATTTATCAATCTCTTATATCTATAACGCGATTGATTCTACTTCAAGAGAATATCTTCCAGTTATTGAACAAGTAGAACTTGAAAAAAGCATAAAAGTAAATCGAATTGATGTTTATAAGTCAACTGGTTTAGCTGATAGAATGGGTATTACTGATTTCCCTTCTATTGCACTTGTTAAAAACAAAGAAGTTGTTAAAATCATTAATGGTTTACCTGAAAAATCTGAATTGATTTCAATTCTATAAATCATTCTACAAATAAGAAAAGTAAGAGCGAGTTTAATCAAACTTGCTCTTACTTTATTTTATGTTTTACACACTGTCTAGCGCAAAATTTACTTCCTCTCTCGCAGTCAGCATTAGCCGACCCGCAATTCGGACAAAAATGAAATATTTTTTCATATGGCACTTGGTAAACTTCGCCACAATTTTTGCAATGGTATGTGCATATATTCAATGTATAATTTCCACCCTCAATTTTAATGGCTTTGCCATTTGAAAGTGCATCAGCAACTTTATTCCTTGCATCATCTATAATCAGTTGAAATGTTTGCCTTGAAACATTCATCTTGACTGCACATTCAGTCTGATTTAATTTTTCTACATCTTTAAGGCGCATAGCCTCTAATTCTTCTAATTTAAGTTCAACTTCGTTAAGTTCTATATAAGGGATACCTATAGGTTTGAAATAATTATAAACTGGAATTTCCTTTATTTTCCTTGGTTTCACAGGTCTTGACATTATTCTTTACCGCAATCTTTACAAGTTCCTTCAAAAACTATATAAACATCATCAATACTATTATTGTATCTCTTTTCAATCTCATTTTTAATGTCAATCAAATTAACTACCAGATCTGTATCCTGAAATTCAATAATGTTTTTGCAACCTTTGCATTTCAAGTGAAAGTGTATTCTCTTCTTGCTGAACATCTTCAATTCAAAAAAACGATCCCCGTTAATACTGATTTCAGAAATAATTGCGTTTTCTTTCAACACTTCAATATTTCTGTAAACAGTTGGCAAACTTATTCCATCTTTTTTAACAAGATTGTAAATATCTTCTGCCCTTAGGTGCTTCTCATCAGCTAAAAAGCATTTTATTATTTCTCTTCTTGAAAATGTCAGTTTATAATCTTTCTCTTTTAAAACCTTCTCAATTTCAGTTAACCTATCCATTACATCCCACCTATCTATTCATGATCCTCTTCACACTCACCTTTATATTCTTGTTTATCACAAACTTCATCAGATGAAGTCAATTCACCCTTAGCAAACACATTTATAGCATCTAAAATCTCACCATGAATTCCAACAACAACTTCAATGCCATTTCTTTTGAATAGTTCCTGTGCTGTAGAACCCATTCCACCAGAAATAATTACTTTTACACCTAATTCTGAAAGAAAAATAGGAAGATAACCCGGACGATGCCCCGGATTCTCCACATATTTAAAATCGCCAGCCAATCCATTTTCCAAACGAAACAACTCAAAACCACTACAATGACCAAAATGTTCAGAAACTCTATTTCCCTCTTTTGCAATTGCAATAATCATTGAATCATGCCTCCATTTCAATTTTTAGTAATTCCCACATTTTTTTTATTTCATTACCTGCTATAGATTCATTATACATCACTAAAGGTTTAGACTCAAAGTTAGATTTATTTACTGCTGTATCATACGGTATTTTTCCAATCAATTTGATACCTTCGTTATTACAATATTTTTCAATTTTATCAGACATTTCATAATTCAAGTCATATTTATTAATTGCTACAAAACTTTTCACTCTAAAATGCTTTGTCAATTCATACGCTCTGATAAAATCTTCAAAACCTGATTGAGTTGGTTCGGTCACTAAAAGACCATACTCCACTCCTGTTATAGACGACATGACAGAACACCCTACTCCTGGCGAACCATCAATTATAATCAATTTGTTTTTTTCTTTATTTAATTCCAAAGAAACTTTTCTTATTTCACTGATCAGCTTTCCAGATCCATCTGCTCCAGGATATAATGAAGCTCTAGATAGGTAACTCTCGTTTTCAAGTACTGTTAAAATCTTCTTACCAGAATCCTCTTCTTCTAAAGTAATGGCATCTGCAGGGCAAACAACTCTACAAGCATTACATCCTTCGCATCTAAGCTCATTAACCTCATAATAAGATTCTCTTTTGTCAATGGCATCAAATCTACACACATCAGAGCACAAACCACAATTAATGCATTTATTTGGATCGATGATCGCCTTTTTGGAACCCGAAAAAGCTTCCTCTTCAATATCCTTACCGTTAAACATCAAATGTAAATTCGATGCATCTACATCGCAATCTACTTTTATTGATGATGGGTCTGCAAGATAAGCAAAACAGGATACAATAGTCGTCTTCCCAGTACCACCTTTACCACTAAGAATTACTAATTGCATGATTTTCCTCCTTCACAACATCTAAAACTGAAAATTTTATCTTTTCAAATACTTTTCTTATTTCATCATTTTCTATCAACAATCTACCTTCAGAATACATTTTAGCAGCTTCTTTGCTGAAAGGTATTTTTCCTATTATATCGACATTCTCTTCCTTGGCAAAGTCTTCAATAAGATGATCATATTCATTAGATCTGTTGATTACTATTCCCAAAGGTATCTCGAGTTCTCTAACTAGTTCTACAGCAAGCTTCAAATCATGAAGTCCAAACTTAGATGGCTCTGTAACCATCAATGCATAATCTGCTCCATCTAAAGCCTTGACGACATTACAAGAAGTCCCTGGTGAACAATCGATAATAACATCTTCATCTTTCGGCAAAGCATTTTTTATATCAGTTATTATCGGTCCTCCCATAGGTTCATTTAAAATTATTTTTCCACTGTAAAATCCAGCTTTATCATAGGTGCCGATAGTCATGTCACCAATTTTTCTATCGTATTCAGATATGGCTTTTTCAGGACACGCGAGACTACAAGCCCCACAACCGTGACATAAATCTTCAAAAACCATTATTTTCTTACCTGTGTTTACTAAAGCATTGAACTGACAAGTTTGTGTACAAATGCCACAAAGCGTACATTTATCTGCATCTATTTTTGGCGTAGGTATTACAACATCTTTTGTAGCTTTAATTTGTGGTTTAAGAAAAATGTGTCCGTTAGGTTCTTCAACATCTAAATCTGCATAATTGATATTCATCATATACGCTAGATTTGTTGAAATAGTTGTTTTTCCTGTTCCACCTTTTCCGCTTAGTACTGCAATATTCACTATCTTCTACCTCTAACTTTCTGCTCAACTCCTGCACTCATTAGCTCTTCAAGTTTATTTTCTTTATAAGCTTTGATATTTTCTTCAACAGTTCCTTCGATATTCTTGTATCCTTTTAAACCAGCATCTTGAATAATCATAAAAGACTTAGGTCCTAAACTTGTAGTAATAACGCAATCTACATTTTGTTCAAGAACAAATTGCGATGCTTTGACTCCAGCACCAGAATTCTCGAATTTTCCTTGATTTTCAACAGATGAATATTCATTTGTTTGATCATCATAAATCACGTAATAAGCCGCACGACCAAATCTCTGATCCACAAGTGATTCTTTATTCTCACCTTGTGATGATAAAAGTATTTTCATTATTTTAATCCTCCAATAGTTTCAACTATTTTATTTCCAAATATTTCATTGAATTCTTCATTTATATCCGTATATTCTTCAATCTTTCCATCATCGCTTAATTTAGATAATTCAGGATCAATCGGCAATTTACCTAGTAATTCAAGTCCCATCTCTTCTGCCGCACTCTTAACTTTGCCTTCTCCAAAGATATTGTACTTCTTGCCATTATCCGGGCATTTAAAGTAAGACATGTTCTCAACTAAACCTAATACTGGAACTTTCATTGTATTTGACATATTGACAGACTTCTTGACAATCAATCTTACTAAATCTTGAGGTGACGAAACAATTAAAATTCCATTCAATGGAATTGATTGCATTATCGTTAGTGGAACATCACCAGTTCCTGGAGGTAAATCTATCAATAAATAATCCAACTCTCCCCACTCAACTTCTGTAAAAAATTGCTTTATTGTCTGCGTAATCAACGGTGCTCTCCAAATAACCGGCGCTTCCTCGTCTTCTAATAATAAATTAATAGAAATAACCTTGATTCCTTTTAAAGTAGATTCCATAGGTTTTATACCCATTTCTGAATACGTACTTTTTTTACCGCCCAATCCAAAAATCTTCGGAATGCTTGGACCGGTAATGTCGGCATCCAAGATACCTACATTATATCCATTGTCTCTTAGTGCAACAGCAGTTAGTGCAGTGACAGATGATTTTCCTACCCCACCTTTACCACTCATAATCGCAATAATTTTGTTGATTTTCGAATGTTTATTTGGTTTTTCTTTAGTCATTACATTTTTAGTTGGTACTTCAAAAGCCATTTTAATTCCTCCTTATTATAGTTTCGAGAACGAAATCAGTCAGCTCCGTTAACCAAATAGAATATTTGGACTAAGCGACATCTGACCTGATATGAAATCAAAGATTCCAGCTGGGTCATGAAAGATTTCTATCTCATTGCCTTTGACCTACGATGGACTCATTCTGATTCCCGCTAGGCCAAATTGGCATATGCTATTAACATTATATTTTATTTTTATTATTTGTCAACATTCTTTTGCCTTGTTTCTACATTATATAAGAAAAAAACGACTATTTTAGTCGTTTTTCAACTTTATAAATCATAATACATCTCAAATTCTTTGAATGTAGGATATCTCATCACTTTATAATGCTGTTTTAAAATGGAGCCAATCTGGTCTTTAATGATATTCATTGTAAAAGCATTTCCTTTAAGAAGAAACTCATAATCTTCTTTTAGAGCATCGACAACTTCGACTAAATTGTGTGGCAATGCTTTTATCTTTTCTCTTTCTACATCCGACATTTCAAAAATATTCTCATCAATAGGTCCAAATCCATTCTTTTCAGGATCAATTTTCTTTTCTATACCATCAAGCGCAGCCAATATTATTGCCGAATATCCTAGATATGGATTGCTGGTAGCATCAGGCGAACGAAACTCAAATCTTTTATCTAAAGGTTTTTTCGCATAACCAGGAATTCTGATAATTGCACTTCTATTAGCATTCCCATAACAAAGATTCACTGGAGCCTCATATCCTGGAACCAACCTTTTGAATGAATTTGTGCTTGGGTTTGTAAATGCCATTATAGCCGGGGCATGCTTCAATATTCCACCTATTGCAAACAATGCTGTTTGACTTAATCCCGAATATCCTTCTTCATCATAAAAGACTGGCTTCCCATCCTTGTGCAAATTTATATGGACATGCATACCGTTGCCAGCTTCACCGTATAACGGTTTCGGCATGAAAGTTACTGTTTTACTGTTTCTTATCGCTTCATTCTTGACGATATATTTAATTTTCATAGTATTATCAGAAACTCTAAGGAGCGATTCGAAGTCGACCTCTATTTCCATCTGACCAGCTGCACCGACTTCAGGATGATGATATTTTACATTGATATCATTTTTCTCTAATAAGGATACCATTTTATTACGCAAATTTAAGTTTATATCATAAGGCAAATCCACATGATATCCTTTATGGTGCAACACCTTGTAGCCTAAATTTTTCTCTTTATTTCCCATGTTCCAATGGGCATTTTCCGAATCGAGCGACACCCCGAAATTTTCAGGTTCATTATTTATTGAAACTCTATCGAGAATGTAGAATTCAAATTCAGGACCCAATAATATTTTATCGGCTATACCAGACGAATAAACAAGTTTTTCTGTTTTATCCGCTATATATCTCGGATCGGATTCAAATCGATTGCCATCTGTATAATATATCTTTGTCAGCATAACGAGTGTTTTTTCTTCCACAAACGGATCTATAAATGCTGTAGAAATATCAGGTTTGAAAACCATATCAGATTTTTCAACCGTTAAAAATCCATAACTGGATCCGTCGAACCCTATCCCTTTTTCCATCATTTCTTCAGTGAATTTTCTAACCGGTACCGATAAATGATGCCACCTGCCGGCTATATCAATAAGTTTAAAGTCAATAAATTTGATTTCGTTCTTCTTGCAATATTCAATAACTTCTATGGTTTTTTTAAACATATCTTATCTCCCCCATGTTATTGATACTCTAAAAAGAATTAATTAATCTTTTATGTTATAATTTTCTAAACGGGAGTGATTATTTTTATGAAAATTGTAAATATATATACCGATGGAGGATGCTCCAACAACCAATCTGATATAAACTTCGGCGGTTGGGGTGCCATCCTCGAATACAACAACGTTACAAAAGAACTCTATGGGTCAGAAGCCAATACAACAAACAATAGAATGGAAATGACAGCGCTTATCGAAGGTTTGAAGGCTTTAAAAGAAAAAAAAATAGAAGTGAATATTTACTCTGACAGTTCTTATCTAATCGAATGCTTTCGAAATAGGTGGTATGATAAATGGCTTTTGAACGGTTGGAAAACTTCCACGAAGAAACCTGTTGAAAATAAAGACCTTTGGGAAACGCTATTGTCATTAGTCAATTCTTTTGAAAAAATCAGCTTCAATAGAGTTAAAGGTCACTTGGATATAAATAAAGAATCGGAATTAAAAAAATGGTATAAAAAATACCAAGAGTACAATGGAAATATCGATTATCGGAGATATGTGGAAATAGTGAACTATAACAATAGAGCTGATGAACTTGCCAACGTCGGTATAGATGAAATAAAATCCCCAAGAAAATAATTCTTGAGGATTTTTTTTATTTTATTAAACTAAGTTCAGATTTATTAAGTTCTGATTCCCAATAAACCAAACCATCTATAACAGTCTGAATATGCTCTGATAACTCAACGCCTAAATCGTCCGCCGCAGTTTGAATCTGCTCTCTGTTTACAGCCTTTGCAAAAGCCTTGTCTTTTAATTTTTTCTTGACCGACTTGATTTTCAACCCTTCGAATTTGGTAGGTCTGACAAGCGCCACTGCAACGATGAAGCTGGCTAGTTCATCGACAGCATATAAAGTTTTTGCAAGTTTGGTTTCTCTAGGAGTATTTGTATGATCTCCATGTCCTTTAACCGCTATTACAAAATCTTCAGGATATCCTTCATCTGCAAGTATTTTTATACCTATCATCGGATGTTCTTCAGGATGCTTCTCAAAATCGATATCGTGCAACAATCCACACGCTCCCCACTTTTCTTCATCCTCGCCAAATTTCTTCGCATATGCGACCATTGCAGCTTCTACGGCAAATGAATGTTTGAACAAACTATCTGCTGATACATACTTCTTTAATAATTCAAATTGTTTTTCTCTACTATAATCCATATTTCTGCCCCCTTTATAATATACTCATTATAATACCTAACCGAGGGCAACATCAAGTGTCATCATTACAGCAAAGCCGATCATCACTCCAAATGTTGCGATATGCGAATTCGACTCGAATTGCGCTTCGGGAATCAGTTCTTCAGCAACTACATAAATCATAGCCCCTGCCGCAAATGCCAGGGCATAAGGAAGAATAGGTCTCATGGTTAAAACTAGAGCTGCTCCCAACACACCCGATATAGGTTCGACAACACCGGACATTTGTCCATACTGGAATGACTTCAACCTAGATAGTCCTTCTCGTCTTAGAGGAATAGATACCACTGCACCTTCAGGGAAGTTTTGAATACCTATACCGACGGCCAATGCTACCGCCCCTGCCAATGATGCAGAAGGTAGTCCATAAGCAACAGCTCCAAATGCAACACCTACTGCTAGTCCTTCAGGAATATTATGTAATGTCACCGCTGTAACCAACAAAATACTTCTTTGCCAACTAGTTTTAATCCCTTCAGCTTCTTCTGTCGGCAGTCCCATATGAAGATGCGGCAATATATGATCTACAAGCCATAAGAACAAACCTCCTACAAGAAATCCTAACGTTGCCGGAATCCACGATCCGTCTGCCATTTCAATCGCAGGTGCCAACAGCGACCAAAAACTCGCCGCAATCATGACTCCTGCAGCAAATCCGAGCATCATCGTGAGTACTTCTTTTTTTATCTCTTTGAAGAAGAACACCATTCCCGCTCCCAATGCTGTCATGAACCAAGTAAACAACGTGCCGAACAGCGCTTGTTGCACTGGTGTAAAATCTTTTAACCAATCAAAGTTCATAAATTGCCTCCTTACTAGAAAAACGCAGCAAAGGCTGCGCTTTAATTAATAGTTTGTCTCTTTGATTTCATAATATCCCTTTGGATGCAAACATGCCGGACATACTGCAGGAGCTTCTGCTCCTTCATGTACATATCCACATTTTGAACATTTCCAACGCACAGTTTCACTTTTTTTAAACACAACTTCATTTTCAATATTTTCAGCTAATTTTAAAAATCTCTTTTCATGTTCCACTTCGGCTTTTGCAATCATTAAATATGCACCCGCTATTTCACTAAAACCCTCTTCTTTTGCAATTCTTGCGAATTCAGGATAAAGCTCAGTATACTCTTCATTTTCTCCTGCAGCAGCTGCTTTTAAGTTTTCTAAAGTCGTTCCCACTTTGCCCGCTGGATAAGATGCTGTGATTTCGACATCGCCGCCTTCTAAAAAGCTGAAGAATCTATCTGCATGAACCCTTTCATTATCTGCAGTCTCTAAAAAAAGTCTTTCAATTTGAACATAACCATCTTTTTTAGCTTGTTTTGCAAACATAGTATATCTTCCTCTTGCTTGTGATTCTCCCGCAAAAGACTTCAATAAATTTTGTTCGGTAACTGTCCCTTTAATGCTCTTCATAAATTATTTCCCCTTTAAGTAGATTTTATTATGCAACCGGTGGTGTATATACTCTAGATTTAAACTCTCTATCGAGCATCAACAAACCATGCTTGTTTTCACCCAGAAATCTTATCTGCTCTAGTATTTCTGAAGCAGTCGCTTCTTCTTCAACTTGCTCATCGACATACCACTGCAAGAAATTTTGAGAAGCAAAATCATTTTCTTCAAGTGCGATTTTCGCCAAATCATTGATCTTGCTAGTTATATGCTCTTCATGTTTTAAAGTTTCCTCAAATGCATTTAAAATCGATTCCCATGAATTTGCAGGCTTTTCAATAGCAAGTAACTCTACCTTGCCACCGCGTTCATTCAAATAATCAAAAAATTTCATTGCATGGAATTGTTCTTCTTGCGCTTGAATTCTCATCCAATTTGCAAATCCTTTTAAACTCATTCTTTCAAAGTACGCCGACATTGAAAGGTAAAGATATGCTGAAAACAATTCTTCATTTATTTGTGCATTTATTGTATCTTCCATTTTTTTGCTGATCATTCTTATGTCCTCCTTCTATTATGCTTCGTTTTTCCAAAGACCGTGTAAATTACAATACTCTCTCGCAGTGACTTTTTCAGCATCTGTTTTAAAAACAGCTACAGGTTCTTGTCCAGGTTCGAGGTAAACAGTCAACACTTCATTTTTGTCGGTTATCAACTCGATCCACTGAATATAATGCTCTTCTTTCATCGGATGAAGAGTCGATCCTACAGTAACCTTGAATCCGCCTTCAATCTTTTCTACTACAGGTACATGTTTTTCAGTAGTCATATCAGCTGATTTTTCTTCCAACAAATTCATTTCTTGACCACAACAAACCAACGCACCATTCCTACCTTCGTAAACTTCAACAATATTTCCGCATAATTCACATTTGTAAACTTCTGTTCTCTTTGGCATTTGTTTTTCCTCCTTTAACTCTTTTTGCTGCATGAAGGACATACACCTCTAAAAAATATATCCTTTTGATTAATGATAAATGATTCTGACAAATCGGTATCCAACTCGATTATATTGGCTTTGAAATCATAAACCTTACCACATATATCACATTTGAAATGCCCATGTTCCGAAACATCAGCATCGTACCTGACTTCATTTTCTTCAATAGTCACCATATTGACAATTCTTTTTTCTATGAAAAGATTTAAAGTGTTGTATACAGTGGTCTTTGAGAGTGTAGGTATTTCACCGATCAATGCTTTATAAATTTCATCAACCTTTGGATGTTCCCTTGAATTCATCAAATATTCAAATATCCTTATGCGTTGAAATGACGGTTTGATATTCTTAGACTTTAAAAAATCTCCGATATTATCGATTTTCATCCTTTTCATACATTTCACTCATTTCACTATTTTTATTGCCTATTCTTCGAATACTTCAAACATGTCTTTGCTTACTCCGCAAAGTGGACATACCCAATCCTCCGGAATATCTTCAAATGCTGTTCCCGGCGCTATGCCGCCATCTGGATCGCCTAATTCTGGTTCATACACATATTGACATACTGTACATATATATTTTTTCATTTTATTTCCTCCTTAAATTTTCTACTAAAATGATACCCTTATTGTTATATTCAAAACCATTACTTTAAAATATATATTGTAATGATTACATATTTATTATAATATCAATATAAGCAAAAGTCAATTATATTGTTAACTAACAATTATTTTGCTAAAATATTAATATAGATTTCTAAGGAGGCAAATTATGAAAAGTTTAAAAATTAAAGATGATTTTATGTGGATCGGCGCCCTTGATCCAAATTTAAGAACATTTGATATTATCATGCATACAAAATACGGCACATCTTATAACTCATATCTACTGAAAGGTTCAGAAAAAATCGTATTGTTTGAAACGGTAAAAATCAAATTCTGGGATGAATACATCGAAAAGTTAAGTGAATATATCGATCCTAAAGATATCGATTATATCGTCGTCAATCATACAGAGCCGGATCACACAGGGTCTATTGAAAAATTATTGCAGCTAGCGCCTGATGTACAGATTGTAGGTTCGACAGCGGCAATCAAGTTTTTAAAGGCGATTGTGAATAAGCCGTTTAATTCAATTGTCGTTAAGGACGGCGATACATTATCGCTGGGCAATAAAACACTGAAATTTATCACAGCGCCTTTTCTTCATTGGCCGGATTCGATATATACTTACATCGAAGAAGATAAGACACTTCTTACATGCGATTCATTCGGTACACATTATTGCTATGAAGGCATTTTGTTATCAAACCTAGAAAACAAAGAAGACTATGTCGATAGTTTGAAATATTATTTCGACGTAATCATGGGACCATATAGAAAACACGTCATCACCGCTGCCAAGAAAATAGAGAACATCGAAATTGATATTATAGCCACAGGTCACGGCCCGGTTATAGATGACAATCCGAGAGAAATAATACAAAGATACATCGAATGGGCAACCGAAACAAATCCAAACACTGATACAACAGTCGTCATTCCTTATGTATCCGCATATGGTTATACAGAAGAAATGGCTAGGCTTATCAAAGAAGGTATTCAAAGTGCTGGAAAATTTGAAGTCAAACTTTATGATATGGTTACTTCAGACAATGATGAAGTAATGAATGAGATTTACTGGGCTGACGGTGTTTTATTCGGTTCACCGACCATAGTCAGTGATATACTGCCGCCGATCATGAAACTGTTGACTTCTATGAATCCGGTTGTCCACAGCGGCAAGCTTGTCACTGCATTCGGTTCATACGGTTGGTCTGGCGAGGCTGTACCCAATATCATCGGAAGGTTGAAACAACTTCGTCTGAAGATATTTGAAGATGGTTTAAAAATCAACTTCAAACCTAGCGATGAGGAAATCAAAGAAATTATTGAATTCGGGAAGCGTTTTGGAGAAAAACTGCTGTGAACTACTCGGCATTGAAATACCTTTTCTTCTAATGTCGCATAACTCTCGTTATGCTACCATTACAGCTTGTCCAGAGCTACTACTGCTACGCCTTTTAGCGTTACACAGATACTTCGATGTT
>JAYENG010000088.1:753-2592 GCA_034721975.1 Bacillota bacterium | reverse complement strand
GATGTTATGAAATTTTTCATCTCCCAAGTTTATTTTTTCTATTTCACCAAATCTTCCTAACTCGTCGCATAGCTTAGCAGTGATTATTCCTGTTGTCTTATTTGGTGAAATGGAAAAAATAAACTTGGGAGATGAAAAATTTCATAACATCGAAGATATTGACCCTGCCATATTTAAAGATATAGATGTTATAGGTTTTGGCAGCCCTGTATTTCATTTAAGAATGTTAAAGCCGATGGATTTGTTTATTAAATCAAAAGCAAAAGAAATCATCAAGATGAATCCATCTATTCGCGCATTTATATATGTTACATATGCAGGAATCTCATCTGGGAAATCATTACTTAGTGCTGCTAAAGATTTAAATAAGGCAGGCTACGAAATTATAGGGGCGTTTAAAATTGTCGCTCCGCATTTCTGGTCATCGTTTGAGAATTTTCCAGAAGAGAATAAAGTTCGGTTAATCAGAAATTTCAGCGTTGAATTAGAAAAAAGAATGTATGATCCACAGAGTTGGAAAACTCTAAAACAATCACTGAAATATCAGTCGGCATTAGATAAAGCTCTTTATCCGTTAACAAAGATAACCGGAAAGATACGAGAAATGGAACTGACGATAAAGGTCGATAAAGAGTTGTGCAATCAATGTAAATTGTGTCAAAACGAATGTCCGGTTGGAGCCATTGCAGTTGAAGGTTTTCCTGAAATAGATAAGAATAAATGCATCCATTGTTTTCATCGCGTTAAGATATGTCCTACGAACGCAATCAAAGCGGATGTTGAAAAAGCGAAAAGAATTGTTGAAAATAACAAGAGAATCATCGGTAACGAAATACCGCAAAATAGTATCTATTAATACTCAGGGCTAATAAACAAAAATTTTGATATTGTGTGTCTTTATCTGTTTCGTGCTGTATAACTGAGTTGTTAGGAGGAAATGTAAATGGCAAAAAAATCTTTTCTTGACGAACCGTGGTTTCACGTAGTGGCCTGCTTGATTTCTATATATTTTTTCTTCAGTTATATATTATTAAGCATTCAAATGGACCAGTTTAATATGCAGACGATCATTTGGTTTATGATGGCGCTGCTGTGGATGTACAGGACTTATAAATTGTTTAAAGTAAGAAAGAAATAGTTGATTAATGATCTGTAATGGCATTACAGCCGAGCTGGAATCTTTGATTCCGCACTCAAAAAAATTCAAGATAACATAGAAAAAACAATTTCCATCTGTCCAATCAACCCGGTGATCGGTGTTCGTGCAGGTATATTATGCAGAGAATGATTTAAATAGGGTGTAAGATCATTTGAGAAAGAATAAAGGAGCTACTGTATAGTAGCTCCTTTAAATGGTTATAACGCTATTGGCTTTCATCATTACATCTACAATTTCTTCCATTCCGCTCACTCGTCCGACCATCATTTTATCTTTTAAATCATAAGAATCTAGACACGTTCCACAAGCGATTAAATCCACACCTGCATCTTCTAGTCCGGTCAGTGCATCTAAATAAAAGGATCCTTTCGCCAATAATTTGACACTTGAATTATAAAATATTATAGCGTACGGCTTTTCATCCCTTGCCCAAATTTTCTTTAGAAACGCTCCCATCAGTTTATGACCCAGTTCATCATCACCGTGTCCAAAGAATTCAGAGTTTAATATAAATACATTTTTCATTTAATACCTCCACTGTCAATAGTGATTTAATTTTATCATTTGCTAAAATAATATACAGAAAAAAATTTAAATGGATAAATAGTTACTATAGGAATAATTTATAATCAAAGAAATATTAGATTTTTGATAAACTTGAATAAATGTTATAATTTAAA
>JAYENG010000088.1:0-743 GCA_034721975.1 Bacillota bacterium | reverse complement strand
GATGAAAAAGATAATAAAAGTTTTAATTTTACTTGCTGTTATATTTATAATAGGATTTTTGATAATAAATCATTTTGTTGTTGAAATCGGAGAACGATATGAGATTGACCTGAATAAAAATGTTGAAGTCGATGCGGTCATAGTACTCGGAGCAAGAGTGTATGACAGCGGAGATCCTTCCCCCATATTGAGGGATAGGCTTGTCATAGGTGCAGAAGCTGTCGATGAGGGGATGTCGGATAGAATACTCCTAAGCGGAGACCATGGAAGCGAAGATTATGACGAAGTTAATTCCATGAGAGAATATGTAGAGAGCTTGGGGATTTCAAGCGAAAAAGTATTCATGGATCATGCAGGATTCAGCACATATGAAACCATGTATAGGGCGAAAGAGATTTTTCAGATAGAAAGTGCAATAATTGTAACGCAGGATTATCATTTGAAGAGAGCTGTATTCAATGCGAGGATGTTGGGGATAGAGGCGTATGGTATTCCATCTGATAGGTATGCATATGCTGGAAGTGCATATCGTGAAACAAGAGAGAAAATAGCGAGAGTGAAAGACTTTTTTTATGCGGCTGTTTTCAAGCCTAAGCCTACTTATCTGGGAGAGACGATTCCAATTTGGGGCGATGGAAGAGATACTAGGGATTGAAAGGAAGTGATGAAATGTTAGGTGGTTATGTTGGAAAAGTGTTGAATGTAGATTTAACGACAAATGAAATATATAATGAAACATTTTC
>JAYENG010000087.1:0-15865 GCA_034721975.1 Bacillota bacterium | reverse complement strand
ATAATTTATTGGCGACACCTGGATGAGCATTTTGTTCATGAATGAAAATCGGAATTTTTTTTATTGCCGCTACAAACAAAACAGGAAAGCTGACGTACCCTCCCGTGCCGATAACCATAGTAGGTTTGAATTTGTTTAAAAGTTTGTTTGCTCTGAACAAACTCTTGATTAAAAGGTATAAATTTTTTATAGTATCCAGACTGATTTTTTTATTGAATCCTTCAACGTTTATTATTTCAAAAGGAATACCGGTTTCAGGAACTATCCTGCTTTCTATCCCTCTTTCTGTACCCGCATAAAGAACTTCTACAGCAGGTTTTACCACTTTTATACTTTCTATGATTGCCAAGGCTGGATATACATGTCCTCCTGTACCCCCACCAGTAACTACAATTCTCATTATGAAATCTCCTTATTTCCTGAATGTTTTGATATGTTCAACAGTATCCCCATCGAACCCATCAGTATGACTAAACTCGTTCCACCAAAGCTGATAAACGGAAGCGGCATACCTGTCACCGGCAATAACGAAGTCGATACACCGACGTTGATGATGGCTTGCACTGCAACCAAAAAAGTAATTCCATATGCCAAAAGACTGCCGAAATTATCATTTGTTTCTTTGGCGATTTTTATTCCTCTCCATATGAGTATAAGAAAAATACTTAATAAAAAGATATTTCCAACGAACCCGAATTCTTCACCGAATGTAGCTAAAATGAAATCATTTTGCGGTTCAGGTATATATAGTTTGTTTTGAGTGCTCTGTCCCAGCCCGACTCCAAATATTCCCCCAGAACCTAATGCATAAAGAGAGTTTACAATCTGCCATCCAGAACCCATAGGGTCGCTGAAAGGATCCAAGAATGTCAAAAACCGTTTTGCTCTATAAGATGATTCTACAATAAAATACCATCCAGCAATTCCGGCAATACTAATCATGGGAATAAAATAAATCACCTTTGCTCCAGATACGAATATCATCGATAAAAGCACAGTGACAATAACTGCCGTGGTAGAATAATCTGGTTGCATCAATACTAAATACGCAACTACAGCAACTACTACTAAATAAGGCTTGAATAAATCCAAGAATTTCTTGATGGAATATTTTTTACTGCTTAGCATATGAGCAAAGAAGATAATCATTGAAATTTTAGCAATTTCAGAAGGCATAAATTGAAACCCGGCCAATGTCAACCATCTTTGAGCTCCGTTATAAGAATCACCCATAACTAAAGTCATTCCTAATAAGACAACGGCTCCACCAGCCATAAACCATGATAGAATTTTATATGCTCTGTATGGTATGTTAGTCGTTATCGTCATTACAACGAGGCCGATCGCGCCCCACAGAAGTTCTTTCTTTAAAAAATGAAATTTATCATGCCATTTATTCAACGCGTAATAATATGATGAACTAAAAACCATGGTAATCCCTATGGCAACTAGGACTAGTATCATAAATAATAATAAATAATCAATATTACTCTTTTTCATACTCATCACAACTTTTCGACAATCTCTTTGAAATGTCTCCCTCTCACCTCGAAGTCAGGGTACATGTCCCAACTTGCACAGGCTGGAGAAAGCAAAATATTATATCCTTCATTAGAAACTTCCATGGAAATTTTCACAGCTTCATTTAAATTGTTTACAATTGTCATACTTTCAAATCCGTTTTCTACAGCGATATCTGCAATTATGTTTTTCGTTTCTCCATATAATACCATATATTTAATGTTTTCACCAAACTTTTGTATCATTTCGGTGAAATCAGAACCTTTATCCATCCCGCCAGCTATCAATACAGTAGGTCTACACATCGATTCAATCGCTTTCATTGTTGCATCTGGATTTGTAGCCTTCGAATCATTGATGAAAACTCTACCGAATTTTTCTTCGAAAATCTCCAGACGATGCTCCACTCCTCTAAAATTTTTTATGACATCTCTAATGATTTCAGCTGGTATATCTGCTAAAAATGCAATACTCACTGCAGCCAATACGTTTTCAACATTATGCGAACCGGGAATATAAATATCACTGACTTTCATTACATCTATTTCATTCTGTTCTTTTGTAACAAATATGTTTCCATTTTTAATATAACAACCCTTTTCTAAAACAGTTTTTCTAGAAAAGAAAAATGCTTTTTGATATTTGTCGCCATATGATTTCAATATTTCATCATCGTAATTTAAAACCATAAATCCATTTTTATCAATATTTTCAAATATTCTGAGTTTAGTTTGAATATAATTTTCCATAGTTTTGTGACGATTCAGATGATCTGGCGTAATATTCAATATCGCACCGATTTCAACCTTGAATTTTTCAATGGTTTCAAGTTGAAAACTGCTCAGTTCAGCAATGAAATATTTGCTTTTGTCTGATTGAACAACTTTTTCTATAGCAGGTATACCTATATTACCGACAAGTTCAACGTTTTCAAAGTAAGTTTTAAAAATCTCGTACACTAAAGATGTTGTTGTCGTCTTTCCATTTGTACCTGTTATGCCTATGAAATCTCCATTTGAAAGTAAATATGCAAGTTCTATTTCACCTAAAATCTTGATGCCTTTTTCTTTAGCTTTATTGATGATTTCGATATCGAGAGGAACTCCCGGGCTGACTGCAATCAAATCATAATCAAATTCCTCTGGTATATGATTAAAAAAAGTCTTGTCGGCAAGTTTTTCAATCAATCCGATATCCACAATCTTTTCTTCATCTTTACCATCATATACATCTACTATATTTCCAAGTTCAGAAAAAACTTTCAACATAGCAATTCCCGATTTTCCAAGACCTACAATTAAGATTTTTTTATTATCCATATTTTCACCTAATATATCAATATTCCTGTTATCGCAAGTAATAATCCAACAAACCAAAAAACTCTGACGATTTTTTTCTCCGACCATCCGCTAAGTTCAAAATGATGGTGCAACGGACTCATTTTAAATATCCTTTTACCAGTAGTTTTAAAAGAAGCGACCTGTAATATCACAGATAATGTTTCAATTACAAACACACCTCCTACAATCAGTACAAATAAAGGTGTTTTTGTAACTAATGCAATTCCACCTAAAAATCCACCTATAGCCAAACTACCCGTATCCCCCATGAAAACTCTTGCAGGGTATTTATTGAAGTATAGAAATCCTAATAGAGCAAATATGAATATCAACGATATGTTCATCAAATCGACCTCGACAGTAATATAAGCCAAGGCAAAATAGAATATTGCATAAATTATGCTAAGTCCGGTTGATAGGCCATCTAGCCCATCGGTCATATTTACGCTATTTGTAATTGCAGTTAAAAATATCAATGTAAAAGGAAAATACCAAACACCTAAATCTATGGATGTATTTGTAAACGGAATAATTACGTTTCTTCCTATGTCGTAAGTCAAATACGCAATAATAAAGGCAAACAATGTCTGAGCTGCAAACTTCTGATAAGCTCGTAAACCTAAATTCCTTTTTAAAACAACTTTTATATAGTCGTCGGCAAACCCTATAATTGCAAATAATACTAAACTTATCAATGCAAAAATATACTTTGTACTTGACAACCCTGCAATAACCGAACTTATCAGTATTGCAACAATGAACATGATTCCACCCATTGTAGGAGTCCCTTGCTTATGATAATGACTCTTGGGCCCTTCTTCTCTGATCATCTGACCGAATTTAAGCTTCCCTAAATACGGAATAAACACCGGCCCCATGAGCATAACTACAACTATAGATGTTAAAACCGCAAAATTATTTATATTCATTCATATCCCTCATCATTTACATTTTTTTAAGTATCTTTTCCATCATCATACCACGAGATCCCTTGATTAATAACACATCTCCTTTTTTTAAATAATCATTAAGAATTCGGGCCGCTTCATCATAACTTTCAACATGAAAAACATTTTCTCCTTCAAATCCTCGCTCGATTAAACGCTCACCTATGTGAATGGCAAATCGTCCAACCGTTATGCACAAATCAGTCGTCTCAATGTCGACATAATCTCCAACCATACGGTGCCCTTCAATAGAATGTTTTCCCATCTCGAACATATCGCCTAAAAATATGACTTTACGCATTCCATCGATGTTCTTTATCATTTCCAGACTGCTTTTCATCGAATCTGGGCTCGCGTTGTAAGCATCATTGATAATTATAATTCCTTTTTCATTTTTCACAACATTAAGGCGCATTTTTTCTCCCCGGTAGGATTCTATCGCTTTTTTAATCAACTCATCATCGACTTCAAACAGTTTACCTACTATAACACCATTTGCACTATTAAGAACATTATGTCTCCCCGGCACAGTTAAGCTTATATCCATTTTGTTGATTTTATAATTATGTTGAAAATAATCATCATATTTTATATCTGTTATTTTATAATCGACTTCCTCGCCAAATCCATAGTTGATTTTTTTATATCGAGAAGGTTCTTTGTAAAGATTATTCAACAACACATCTTCATTGTTCACTATCAAAGTTCCTTTTCCATCAAAATAATCTACAATTTCCATTTTCGCTTTTAAAATACCTTCTTGAGAACCTAAGTTTTCAATATGGCTTGTTCCGACGTTTGTTATTACAGCATAGTCCGGTCTTGCGATCTTTGCCAAATTATGAATTTCGCCGAAATGATTCATTCCCATTTCTAAAATAAATATTTCGGTGTTTTCTTCTGCTCCCAATATGGTAAGAGGCATTCCAATATGATTGTTGAAATTGCCTGAAGTTTTAACGACTTTATATTTCTGTTTTAAAACTTCATATATGAAATCCTTTGTGGTTGTCTTCCCTGTCGAACCTGTTATAGCCACTACTTTTGCATTTGATGAAGAGATAACATATCCAGCTAGATTCTGAAGCGCCGTCAATGTGTCTTCAACGATGATCAAAGGTAGGTTTTTCATCGTTTCATAATGATTCTCGTAATAGTTTTTAGAACAAAAGGAAAGTTTGATTCCTTTATCGAAAGCCTTTTGAATAAATTGATGTCCATCAAAATTATCTCCGACAATAGGCAGAAAGACAGATTTTTCATCAATTATTCTAGAATCGATGCAAATACGATTGACATCGATAGATGACTTTTCAACAACGTTATTCAGCTTAGCTTTCAAAGGATTTAATATTTCATCGATATTGATAAATTTCATAACTTTACCCCTTAATATATTCTAGCGCCACTTCTACATCACTAAAATGGCTCTTCACTGTTCCTATTATCTGATAAGTTTCATGTCCCTTGCCTGCGATAATAATTGTATCGCCGGGTTTAGCGATTTCTATACTCTTTTCAATAGCGATTTTTCTATCGGAAATCACTGTATATCTGTTTGAGTTTTCTTGAATACCCGTCAGTATATCCTTGATTATCATTTCTGGATCTTCAGTTCTAGGATTATCACTGGTTACAATCGTAAAATCAGCAATTTCTTCAGAAATCCTTCCCATTTTCGGTCTCTTGGTTTTATCTCTATCTCCACCACAACCAAAAACACTGATCAACCGTCCTTTAGTAAAAGATTTACCTATGGTCAATACATTATTCAAAGCATCTGGGGTATGAGCATAATCAACAAGAATATTTATTCCTAAATCGTTCTGAACCCGCTCTAATCTACCCTGTACGGGTTTAATCGATTCAGCAGCTTTGCCAACATCATCCATGTTCATCCCCAACGCCACCAAACTCCCTATGGCTGCAATAACATTCAAAACATATATATCTCCATAGAAAGGTGTAGAAATCAAATGGCGGCTGTTTTGATATGTTAGAACAAACGATGTTCCAATAGATGACATTTCAATAGAGCTTGCGCTGAAATCCGCATCTTTTTTTATACTATACGAATACGATTTCTCCTTATATTCATTATATAATTTCTCACCATATTCATCATCGATATTGATTAAATTCTTTTTTGCGATTTCAAACAGTTTTCTTTTTTCATTGAAGTAATTATTCATGTTCTCATGATAATCTAAATGATCCTGCGTTAAATTTGTAAAAGTAGCGATATCGAAATCTAAAGCGTGCACTCTTGATAAACTCAAAGCATGAGATGACACTTCCATAACTGCATGTTTGATATTCTTGTTTTTCATTTTAGAAAACATTTCATTCAGTTGCAAAGATTCTGGAGTTGTAGAATCTGTTTCAACAATCTCGTTGCCGATACAATTTTGAATCGTTCCAATAAGTCCGCTTTCAAAATTCATACTTGTAAGCATATCTCTAACAATATATGTTATTGAAGTTTTTCCATTAGTCCCGGTCACACCTATTAAATTTATCGACCGAGTTGGATCCTCATAGTAATTTCTGCTAATCAAAGCTAATGAAATCCTTGAACTTTCAACTTTAATAAAGTTGATATCCAAACCTATTTCTCTTTCAACAACTATTAAAGCCGCTCCTTTTTTAATCGCTTGATCTACAAAATCATGTCCATCTACTTTAAATCCTTTAATTGCAACAAATATATACCCTTCTTCGACTTTTCTCGAATCATAGGCAACGCCTTTAATTTCAATATTCTCATCTATATCACCATCATATTCTAAACCTTTGACCGCATTAATTAGTTTCACTTTCAACCATCCTTTGAACTTTAATTATCAATAAAGCCTTTTCTTTAACTTTTTTCCCCGCCTTTGGATATTGATCAACAACAATTGAATCTTCTTCGATATTCTCATCTGAAGAAACATTCAGAGTTAAATCCAATGATTTTGATTTTTTAGAAGCTTCTTCATATGTCATTCCGACTAAGTCTGGAACTTCTATAAATCTTTCCTCTTCTTTCGGCATGACTCCAAGGTATCTAAAAGTGTCTTCTAATACACTTCTTGCGATAGGTGCGGCTACTACAGAACCAAAAGAACTATAACTAGGTTCGTCGACGATAATCAATATCGCGATTTGTGGATCTTCAACAGGTCCGATCGCTGTAAAAGATGCAATGAACAAATCATCACTGTATTGACCATTTATATTTTTTTGACTTGTACCCGTTTTCCCACCAATTCTGATTCCGTCGATCCTTGCATTTGCACCCGAGCCGTTCTCCACTACCGACTCCATCATCAAACGCATTTCAACAGATGTTTTTTCACTTATGACTTGTCTTATTTTTTCCGGCATGAATTGATCGATGACATTACCATTCGAATCAATTATCTCTTTAACTATATACGGTTGCATCATAAGCCCGTTGTTGGCGATAGCTCCTATAGCTCTGATCATTTGAAGTGGTGTTATAGAGATTCCCTGCCCAAAACTCATAGTGGCCGCTTCTACATTATTAAGATTTTCAAGTGGAATAAGCAGTGAATTTGTTTCTGCCGGCAACCCTAAATGTATCTTTTCATTGAAGCCGAAATTATCGACATAACCATAAAAAATTTCCTTGCCCAGCATCATTTGAATCTCCATAAATACCGGATTACAACTGTTCTCAAGCCCCTCTGTCAACGTCTGTTCTCCATGAGGATGTCTATGGGACCAACAATTTATCTTTACTCCGTCGATAATCAAATATCCATGAGCATCGAATTTAGTATATGGAGTTACGACATTTTCCTCCAAACCGGCAGATGTAGTTATCAACTTGAACACACTTCCCGGTTCATATAAATCACTTACCAAAGGATTTCGCCATACCTTGGACCAAAATGCCACTTTCTCATTATCGTTTTTTTCATCTAAGTTGATATCATAGTAATCATCGTTAACATCCCTAGGTACATTAAGATTATAGTCCGGTTTTGATGCCATCGCCAGAATTTCACCGGTTTTGGTGTCCATTACAATCCCCATGACACCTTTGGGATCACTTTCATCATAGCCATCTTCCAGTGCCGATTCCAAATAATGTTGTATGATTTGATCGATCGTCAAGACGATATCATACCCGTCTATCGGTGCATATTTTTTATCAGTCCCAAATGCCAATTGTCTACCGCTCGCGTCGGTATTAACAAGATATTTACCGGGTATTCCATTCATAACATCATTATAGGATTGTTCGAGACCCGCAATCCCTAGATTGTCTATTGTTGTATGACCGATAATATGCGACGCAAAATTTTTATTTGGATACACTCTTTGAATATCATCAGTTACCCAGATACCTTTTAATTCCAATTTTATAATTGCATCTGCCATTTCTTTATTCAAACCTCTTTTTATGTTTACCAACGATTTCCCTGCTTCGATTTTTTCCAGGACATCGTCGATATCTATTTTAATTATACTATCAATATCATCAAGTGTTATATTTATATCTGTTACTTCACTAGGTCTTGTCCAAATTGTAAATGTTTTAATGCTGAAAGCCAGCTTTGTACCGTTCCTATCATAGATGGACCCTCTCATAGCCGGTATGGAAATATCTCTGGTCCTTTGCATGGATGCCAAAGTTTGATACTCTTCAGCATTAAACACTTGAATAAAAAACAGTCTAACTATCAATACAAAAAAAATAAGACTTACTACAGCAAAAACAAAAGTAAGCCTTCGATTTCTTTTTCTCAGCATTTTATTCATAAATCCCCCTAATTCCAAAACCGATCAATAATTGAAGCAACAAAGCTCTTCTCTTCTGTTGCACTTCCTTTAATGGTTATAGAATCATTATCTAACACTTCTCTACTTTTTTCAACATTCAAGGCATATTTTATTTGAGTTTCTATATATACTATTTGATAATCCTGCGGGTACTGCATGCCTAATTTATCAACTGCATAATTTTCGATATTATTTAAACTCATCGTTGAATCGATTGCATACTTCAATTCTTCTTCCTGAATTGATATTGATTCGATTTCTTGTTTCAATTCAAAATTTTTGTATTTGATTTCATTTATTTCAGCATAGCGAATCAATAGGTATGCCATAGATCCAAATACCATAACAATCATTAATGCTGCAAATAATTTATTGATGATGCCTGTTTTGATTTTTTTTATTTCATTTTTATCATTTATTCTCTTTGACTTGAAAATTATGTCTTTATTCATCATTTCATCGTAATTATAAGTTTCATAATGATTTATCATAGACATTTGAATCCTCCTTTCAAAGTAGATTTTACAATTTTTCAGCAATTCTTAATTTTGCACTGCGTGAACGTGGATTGAACTCCAGTTCCTTCATACTTGCAATTGTCGGTTTTCTAGTAATCACCTTGACTACCGCCCTATGATCACAAATGCATATCGGGTATTCAGGTGGACAAATACAGTCTTTTTTCAAATCGTTGAAGGTGGTTTTAACCAACCTATCTTCAAGAGAATGAAAAGTAATAATTACAATCCTTCCACCAGACTTCAATTTATCGACAGCATCTCTGATAGTGTTTTCAATAATTCCAAGTTCATTGTTCACTTCAATTCTGATAGCTTGAAATGTCCTCTTCGCCGGATGTGGGCCATCTTTCCTCGCTCCTTTAGGAACGGCTTTTTTTATTACTTCAACCAAATCGAATGTGGTTTCAATCGATTTGATTTCCCTTTCATTGACTATGAATTGAGCAATTCTATAATGCCATCTGTCCTCGCCGTATTCTTTGATGATATCGCTAAGCTCTTTCAATGAATATGTATTGACCACCTCGTATGCAGTTAATGGTTGTTCAGCATTCATTCTCATGTCTAGATTCGCATCCTGATTATAAGAAAACCCTCTTTCAGGAGTATCCAGTTGATACGAAGAAACTCCTAAATCCAATAATACTCCATCAACCTCTTCGTACTCCAAATCCTCGATTATCTCTTTTATATGAGAAAAATTCGAGTGAACAAGCATAAATTTACCTGAGTATTCATTTAATTTCTGCCGAGCGAATTTAAGTGCATCTTGATCTTGGTCGATTCCTATAAGCATTCCATCATCTAGTTTTTTGATGATTTCAACCGAATGACCCGCTCCGCCTAATGTTCCGTCGACATAGATTCCATCAGGGTTTATCTTCAACCCTTCGACAACTTCATTCAACATAACACTGTAATGACTAAATTCCATATTCTCACCTCTATATTCCTAAATCCGCCATATGTTCGGCGATTTCATCATAACTGATATTCTCTGGATCAACATAAGCATTCCACTTATCCAAACTCCATATTTCCACACGCGTACCGACACCTATTATCATTACTTCTTTTTCAATTTGAGAATGTTCTCTCAATATTTGGGGAACTAAAATCCTACCCTGTTTATCCAATGAACATTCTGTAGCTCCTGCAAAGAACAATCTCACAAAAGCTCTGGCATTTCGATTGGTAAGCGGTAAAGATTTCAGTTTATCTTCAAACACTTTCCACTCGACTTCAGGAAAGCAAAATAGGGAATTGTCCAATCCTTTTGTAAGATAGAACTTCTCACCCAACGCTTCTCTGAACTTGACAGGAACGTTGATTCTGCCCTTTGTATCAATATTATGTTGATATTCACCAATAAACATATTCTTCACCTTCAATAGGGAATGTACCCCACTTATATCCACTTTAAACCACTTTTTATTAATATTCGACAAAAAATAAGAAAATCCTTTATTTTTTAAAAAAACAAAGGATTTTCATTAAATTAGTTAAAAATACAGATCATATGGCGATAGACGAAATAAAATCTAACATTCTGAAGCGAATAGCTTTTAGATAAACCATCATATTGCTTTTTTAATCCTATTTCTCATATACACGATAACCCCTGAGAATACAACGATTGTCGCCACACTGATTACCTGAGCCATTCTAAAAGACCCCAGCATCAAACTGTCAGTTCTCATTCCTTCTATGAAAAATCTACCTATCGAATAGAGAATTCCATAGAGTAAGAATCCTTCTCCGCTGAACTTTCTTTTGTTGAGATAAAGAAGCAAGGTTGCAAAAACTAAAAAGTTCCAAAACGACTCATAAAAAAATGTAGGATGAACTTTGACTCCATCCACTAAAATGCCCCATGGCAAATCCGTCGGTCCACCGTGGGCTTCTCCATTCATAAAATTTCCCCATCTTCCGATGGCTTGTCCCAATATCAGTCCTGGAGCTGCCAAATCGGCCAATTCATAAAAATCCATCTTCTTGATTCTAGTGAAGATATATCCGCTGATCAAACCGAAGATAACTCCACCGTGGATGGCCATCCCGCCTCCTCTGAAATTCAATATTTGAGAAGGATTGGCTCCATAATAACCCCAGTTGAAGACGACATAATAAAGTCTGGATCCGACAACCGCCGAAATCAAGAGAACCAACAATAAATCATATATATCATTTTCATTATATCCTTTTTTCTTCGCCAATTTGAAAAGCAACGTGCTTCCCAAAAGCATGGCTACCGCCATTATTATTCCATACCATCTTATACTTAGACCAAATATTTCAAATGCAACTGGATCCATTTTATATCTCCTATCATCATTTTATTTTTGATAAAGTTGTTTTTCCTATCAAATCCAGTTTCAATGAATTATCAACATCTTCAATAGTTATGCTTTCGACGATATCTAGAAAATCGAGTAAGTTGATTCCTTTTATATAGTAATTGATAAACGAGTTGGCTATATACTGAATGGAGTTGAATGAACTGATATGTCTTCCCATTATTTTTTTCTTGATTCTAGCAAAACTAAGTTCATCTATTCCTTCATTGTTGTATTTATCTATGGTTTCAATGACTTTTTTACTCATATAATCGGCATCGCTGGATTCGCCTCCGAAGTTATAATAAGAATATCCCAACCCATAGCTGTATTCATGACCGAACGAATCGTTTATCAGTCCTTTTTCATAATATGTATTATAAAAATCACTGCTCCTGCCGAAGAGATAATCAAGAGCAATTCTATTTATCATCGATTTTTTGAAATTATATTCATCAAGTTCGGCTTTTTCCCCTTTGATGAAAAAATTGAACATAGGAGTGGGTATATCCATTGTCATTTCAACCAAATCTTTATTGACTTTTTCTTTTTCATTTTTTATTACGATTTTCCCGTATTCTTTTTTATCTAGATACGTTTCAGGAATAATCTCTTGCACATAGTCTTTCATTGTTTCAAATTCAATGTCTCCAATTAAGAACAAGACCATATTATTAGGTGAGTAAAACGTATTGTACGCCTTCATCAAATCATCTACATGAGAGTTGTTTACAGTTTCTTCTGTTCCTGCTATGTCTTCTTTAATAGGATGATTCTCATACATGGCACTGAGCCCGTTGAAATACACTCTCCAATTCGGATCATCATCATACATTTTGATTTCTTGCACAATTATGCCTTTTTCCTTTTCTACATTTTTATCTGTTATATGCGGTGTCAATACAAAATTCACCAACAACTTCAATGATTCATCAAAGTTGTTTACCGTTGAAAAGTAATAAACCGTCGAGGCGAAATTCGTATATGCATTCACGCTCGCTCCAAGTCGTGCAAACTCTGAAAACATATCTTTTTCTTTGTCTTCGAAAATTTTATGTTCTAAAAAATGGGCTATCCCCAAAGGCAATTTGATATTTTCTCCATTTTCATCTACAAACTCATTATAAAGCGCACCGTACTTCGTAATAAAATAGGCATACTTCTTCATATAATTTTTTTTTGGAAGCACAAAAATATCCAGTCCTGACGGATGTGCTATCTTGTACAATTTTTCATCTAATTTAGGTTTATAAATTTCACTGATTATCATTTGACTTATCTCCTCTAATGAAGTGGACAGTGTCTAGTATCAATTTGTTTCCAGCTTCAATTATTTCTTCTTTTGTAACATTCATGACATCTTCTATCATTTTCTTCTCATCATACTCACGACCTGTCAATTCTCTCGAGTAATAATAATTAACAAATGAATTTGGATAATCCGATAAAGATTTGATGCTGGATACAATGACTTCCTTTGCAATATCGATATCTTCTTCGTTAAATTCTCCTCTTTTCAGCTTTTCAATTTCCTCAAGAATCAACTCTAGTGTTTTGTCATAATTCCCCACTTCGATGCCTGCGGCAATCAACATGATCGACTTGAATTTTTCAATTTTTGAAAATATATAATAACATAGACTTTCCTTTTCCCTGACATTTTTAAATAAAGTGGAATTGCCTCCGCCACCTAGAATTGTAGCAAACAATACCGAAGGTTCATATAAAGAATCGTCGTATCTGATATTGGTTCTAAATCCCATTGTCAATTTTCCTTGATTTACATTCATGTCTTCAGTTATATACTTTACATCTTTTTCCCCGTGAATTTCATTTTTGCATTCTGTATCGACAACTTCATTTTGGTTTTTAATATCAAATGTTTTTTCGAGCACTTCATATGTTTCATCCGAATCGATATCACCTATCGATAGTATCTCTATAGGCGACGAATTAAGAAACTCAAGATAATATGCATACACTTCTTCATTGGTCAATGATTCAATTGTCTCTATGCTTCCATATTGATATACTGAAAAAGCTTCGTCTTCACACATTGTTTCAATACATCTTTCTACTGCATATGTAATTTTATCATTAACGCGGCTATTTATTTCTTCAATAAGTTTATTCTTTTCTTGATCAAAAAATTCTTGATTGAATCTATCACCTTCATGATAAACATCAAATAATGCATTTCTTAAAAAGACTGCCGCTTCTTGATAAATGTCTTTATTTTCAACAAGTCTTTTATTCGGAAATTGAATTTTGCAATGCATCGCAATTCTTTCACCATACTTAACAGTGTCACTTATAAATATCGATCCATACAGTTCATCTAGCCTATCATTGAACGCTTTCGCATTAGGATATTCAACTGTCCCCCTGTATAAAAGCCTACTTACGAGTGCCAATTGTGATGCTTCTTTGTCTGTCAGAGGTCTTAATAAAACAAGTCCGATCAAGTCTGTTTTAAATTTTTTGCTTTTAACCAATCTTATTTTAAAATCCTTGGTTATTTCATATTTATCTATACTTTCTATCATCAATAATCACTCCTATAAGTTGCTAGACCTATTATATACTAATTAATCAGTTGATAAAAGAATTTACTTGTCATATAATACATTTGTTAAGTATGTAAAATGAAAGGAGCTTCATATGAAACTTGGTATAGTAGGACTCCCTAATGTAGGGAAAAGCACACTATTTAATGCAATTACAAAAGCTGGTGCAGAAAGCTCCAATTATCCTTTTTGTACAATAGAACCCAATGTCGGTGTTGTAAGTGTACCAGACCCTAGACTGGATGTCTTGGAAAAAATGTATGATTCAAGAAAAAAAGTTCACACCGCTATAGAATTTTATGATATCGCCGGCCTTGTCAAAGGTGCTTCTAAAGGAGAAGGTTTAGGAAATCAGTTTCTGGGGCACATAAGAGAAGTGGCTGCAATCGTCCACGTCGTAAGATGTTTCGACGATGATAATGTAGTGCATGTAGATGGCAAGGTAAATCCTATCAGTGATATTGAAACCATCAATCTAGAGCTTGTTTTTTCCGATCAGGAATTGATTGTAAAAAGAATTCAAAAAGCCCAAAAAGCTGCTAAAACTGATAAATCCATTCTATGGCAGTTGAATGTAATGAATGATATCAAAGCTACACTAGAAGAAGGCTACTCAGTAAGAACTATGACCTTTGGAGAAAAAGAGTTGGAATTCGTGAAAAGTCTCTATCTTTTAACTTCGAAGCCAATTATTTATGTTGCAAACGTATCTGAGGATGATGTTACAAATAATGAGAATCCTTATTATCTTCAGGTAAAAGATTATGCTGAAAAAGAAAATGCAGAAGTAGTTATCATATCTGCACAGGTTGAGCAAGAAATCGCCGAACTTGATGATGCCGATAAGATGGACTTTTTAAATGACTTGGGTCTTGAAGAATCCGGTCTGGATAAGCTGGTTCACGCAAGTTATCATCTTCTTGATTTAATCAGTTTCTTGACAGCCGGTGTACAAGAAGTCAGAGCATGGACCATCAGAAAAGGCACAAAAGCTCCTCAAGCTGCAGGAAAAATTCATACTGACTTTGAAAAAGGTTTCATTAGAGCCGAAACTATTCATTATGATGATCTTATTGCTGTAGGCTCGCTCCATAATGCTAAAGAAAAAGGTCTTTTGAGATTAGAAGGTAAAGATTACATTGTAAATGATGGAGATGTAATGAACTTCAGATTCAATGTTTAAGAATTGAATAAGAATTAAAAACAAAAAAGGGGCATGTCTGGTATCATTACCAAGACAAGTCCCTTTACTTTTGCATTTTTTCACTTCAAATATAATTTCCTGTTATAAAGTCAATTAAATTAACCCATTTGATTCCTTTTCTATTCCCGAACTCTACTCTATCTAATGACAAAACAAACTTAGGATAGTTATCCTTAATGTTTTCAAGCGATCCGTATTCCCGCTTAACTACTTCTTCAGTAGCTAAGAGATATGTTACTTGAATATATACCGTATTTGCACCTTTAATGGCTACAAAGTCCACTTCTCTGACACCTTCGTTACATCTATTAAAAATCAATCGTAGAATTATTGCAATTATATTTATTTATTCATGAACAACTATCTTTTTTCTGCATTCATGTTTCTTTCAACTCTGAATAATATAATCAGCACATGATAACTTGAAGTTTCATTTCGCTATTTTTCTGTTATAAGTCGTTTATCTTCATCCTATTGACACTCCCCACGAATAAATTCGGGTGATTCTCAAGTGATTGAACCGAAATGCATTTCTGCTATCGGAGTTTGACCTTGAGTTCTAGGGGGTGTGTCATCACCCCGTCCCACGCCAGGACGTATAGTCGCATGGGCTGAAAGCCTGCTGCTATGCAGCG
>JAYENG010000086.1:7923-16442 GCA_034721975.1 Bacillota bacterium | reverse complement strand
TTGAATTTGCTTGATTACTAGAATTGTTTATGTCCTAGTCGAAATCACGAATAAAAAATATGGTTGGTGAATGGATATTCACATGGTTTAATGATAAAAATAAATAAATAAATAAATATTTATAAAGGGATTTGTGAATAAATATCTAATTATTATAGTGGGAGTGATAACATGGAAAAAAAGCTCACAGAAGAAACTTTAAAGAAAATCATTCTGTTGGATGAACAGACAGAAAATTTAAAACAAAGAATTGAAATTGATTCTAAGGAAAAGGAAAGGCTATTTAAAAAAGAGCTTCGAGAAATGGAAACAAGTTATATGGAGGAAGTTCGTGTAAAAGCTCGAAAAGACTATAAGAGCATTATTGATGAAGCTGATGTTGAAAAAGCAAGAATCATTAAAGAATCAATTGAAAAAAGCAATGATCTCGAGAAATTGTTATATAAAAAAAAGGACGAATTATTAAGAAAGATATTTTTAAAATTGTTTGAAGTTGAATTGGGTGAATAATTATGAATAATATAACGGTTCATGGAGCGGCTTCATCAAAGGCGCATGTTCTTATGGGAAGATTATTAAAAGATTCAGATTATAAAAAATTGATGGAGACAAAAAATATTTATGAATTTATTGAATATTTAACTAAAAACACGAACTATAAAAATGTGTTTTTAAACTCTGATGAAATCAAGCATCGTGAAGATATTGAAATTGGAATGAAAAAGTATTTACTCAAAAATTATGAGAAGTTCTATCATTATTATCACGACAACTATCGAAATTTTTTCAAAGTGCTCTTTATGAGATATGAGATTGAAAATATAAAACTTTTTATTAGAGCGACGAATAGAAATGAAGATGTGCGCCATTTGAGAGATCACTTAATTACTTCTGAATTATTTACGACTATAGACTATGACCAAATGATTAAATCTAGAAATATCCATGAACTTATAGATGCTTTAAAAGGAACGATATATCATGAAATATTAATGGTATATTTAAATGAAGAATCTGTAAAAATGCAGTTTTATATGGAAATGAGCTTGGATAGAATTTATTTTAAAAAAATAAAAGAAATAGTCAAAACGTTTAAAGGTAAAGATAAAGAATTGATGAATGAGCTTTTAGGTAAAAATTCAGACCTTCTTAATATTCAGTGGATTTATCGCGCTAAGAAGTTTTATTATTTAAGTTCTGAAGAAATATTAAACTACACTTTAGAAAGCGGATTGAAATACGATTACAAGAGACTTAAAGAATTCTGTTATTTAGAATCAGTTGAAGAGTTAAATGAATTAGTTTTAAATACTGAATATAAAGTGTTGTTTTTAGAAGAAGAAATATTCATGGAGCGAAACATGGAGAGGTTTTTATTTTTCTTATTAGATGATCTGCTAAAAAAAGGGAACAACACAATAATTGTGTCTCTAAATTATATGCATAAATTAGAATATGAAGCAAGAGACTTATTTAGCATTTTAGAGTGTATAAAATATGGATTCAGCAATAGTGATGAATATTTAGTAAGAATTCTAAAGTAAGGGGGTGGCAAATTGACAGTACAGAAGATGGCGTTGTTTAACTTAGTCAGTCAAAAAAAAGATATCAACCAAATACTAAGAGATTTAATAGTTATGGGTTATGTTGAACTGAAAGATGCTTTTGAAGATATCGACGGGAGTGATTTTAATTTATCGATAATGGAAGAAAATGCTGATGAAATTATTGATATGGTAGAAATCAAATATTGCAAAAAAAATTATTACCTTAGAGAGTCAAAAGAGAAATTGGAATATATCTTAAATGGAATCAATTGTAAACCCGAGATAGATAAGAGCATGATAGTCGGGGATTATTCTTTTGATGATGTAAAAGAAAGAATTGATAAAATATATGAGCATTTTAAAGAATTAGCTGATGAAATTGACGAAGTTAAAACAAAATTGGAGAAACTCGACCAATTTTCCAGTATGTTATATTTAAAAGGAATTGATATCAATTTCAGACAAATTTCAAATTTAAAGAATTTCGTGGTTAAATGGGGTTATTTAACTAAGGAAAACAAACAAAAAATCGCTAAAAATTATGAGAATATTTCGGCAATTGTAATAAATGTCGGTGAGGAAAACAACAAAGAAGCATTTATGGTGATATCACCAAAAGAACTGGAAAGAGAAACCGACCGTATTCTTAGAAGTGTAAAATTTTCTGAAATTTATCCTGATCAAGAGTATTTTGATTATCCAGATGCAATGATAAATAAAATGAATAAAGATAGACGCAGTTTGAAAAAAAGACTTAAAGATCTTACTTCAATTTCCAATGAATATTTAAAAAACTACAAGGATGAAATCATTAAATCTTATTCAAGAATAAAGATGGAAGAAAAAATTGAAATTGTTATGGAGAAAATTGCAACTACCAAAAATTTTATTTATATGTCAGCTTGGATTCCTGAGGATAAAAAAGAAGAGGTCAATAATTATTTTGAGCAATACGGTGATTCGGCAATATTGACATTTAGAGACATTAAAATATTAAAAAAATCAATTGCCATACCTACAAATTTGAAAAACAATATAATTTTCAGTCCATTTGAAGAACTTGTAAAAATGTACGGTATTCCTTCATATAATGAGATTGATCCGACAATTTTCTTTGCAATTAGTTATATGCTTTTATTTGGGGCGATGTTTGGAGATTTAGGGCAAGGATTGATAATATTATTAGCAGGCATAATGGTTGGAAGAACAAAGAATAAAAATTTTGGTGGAATATTGACCAGACTCGGATTAGCATCTATGTTATTTGGATGCGTTTATGATTCTTTTTTTGGATACGAACATGTAATTTCAAAATTTGTTCCTGGGTTTAACTATATAAGACCGATTGAAAACATCAATGCGGTATTGATGACATCGATTTTTGTTGGTATCGTCTTGCTAACTATAAGTTTAGTGTTCAGTATAATCAACAAGTTAAATAGAAAGGATATCAAGGAAGGTATATTCGGTAGAAACGGCGTTGCTGGATTAACTTTGTTTTCATCGCTGATATTAATTGCGATAGAAGTTTTAATGGATATAGTATTGTTGCCGAGATTGATACTGATAACTTTAGCAGTTGTATCTGTTGCTTTGATTATCGTCAGAGAACCGATGGCAAATTTACTTCTTGGTAAAAGACCCCTTTATAATTCAGGAAAGGGAGAGTATTATATCGAAAGTGGATTCGATATCTTTGAAACTTTTTTAAGTATACTTAGCAATAGCATCTCTTTTATCAGGGTAGGCGCATTTGCTCTTAATCATGTGGGATTATTTATTGCCTTTCATACTATGGCACATATCATAGGAAATGTTGCAGGAGATATATTGATGTTCATTATCGGCAATGTGATAATTATTGCTCTAGAAGGGTTGATTGTTTTCATTCAAGGACTTAGACTCGTATATTACGAGATGTTCAGCAAATACTATGAGGGAGAAGGAATTCTCTTTGAACCAGATCAAATTTTAGGAGGAAATTAAAATGAAATTTATTTTAGTATTGAGTTTAATAGTTGTAATAGGAACGATTATAACAGGAATATATTTGATGAAAAAAGAAGCTATTGTGAATAAAAGCAAATTGAAAGGAATACTAAGAGTCAATATCATTGCTTATTTGCCTTTATTGATAGGTGCGATTATTTTTCTAGTTCCGAATGTTTCTTATGCACTTGAAGAAGGAAGCGACGCTTCAGGCCTTGGTTTTATAGCTGCAGCTCTTTCTACTGGCATGGCGACAATAGGTGCGGGATATGCTGTTGGAGCTGTAGGATCTTCTGCGCTTGGTGCGGTATCGGAAGATCAGAAAATTCTGGGAAAAACATTGATTTTTGTAGGCTTGGCAGAAGGGATTGCGATTTATGGACTTATTATTTCAATTCTGATATTAGGAAGGTTGTAAAAAGTGAAATCATTTTGTCTTTGTAAAAAATATGAAACGTTGATTAGTCTAAGGTTGGCTGGAATAGCAGGAAAAGAAATAGGTTCTAAAGATGAGTTGACAAGTGAAATAGGTAGATTGATCAAGGATCCGATATATGGATTGATAATTATTACTGAAGATATATTCAACCTTGCAAGTGAAGAAATCATGGAAATTAAATTAAAGAACAAAGAAAATTTGATTATAAGAATTCCAGAACCGAGTGGATTTAAGGAAAAGGAATATATCATCAGATATATTCGTGAATCTATAGGGGTAAAGTTATAAATGGTGGTGATTAAATGATAACTCTTGATAATAAAATGGAACTATTCTCAAAAGTAGTTTTAGAGAAAATAAAAAAAGAATACAATACAACGATGAAAAAAATAGATAAAAGACATTTAGTGGCTAGAGAAGAGAAAATGCAGGAACTAGAGAATGAAAGTCAGATATATGTAAAAGATATGCAAAGTAGAGCAATAGAAGAGAGAAAAAAAATCATTTCTAAGGCGAAGGGACAAGCAAGAAAAAACATTTTAATTAAACGAGAAGAATTATTTATAGAATTAAATGAATTACTTATAGATAAGGTCAAAATATTTTGTAATAGTGAAGGATATGAACCTTTGCTCAACAAAAAAATCGATGAAATTTTATCTGATGTTATAGTTTTAGATGGTGAATTAACCATTTTATGCAGAGAAAACGATTCGTCGATGATTGAAAGGATTTTAAGGAACAAAGGCATTGACAATCCGTTGAAAATTATCTATGATGAGCATATTTTGGGCGGATTTACAATGATACATCGGTTGAAAGGTATAAAGATTAATGTATCTTTAAATTCAATTATTGAAGAGAATAATATATATATAGGATCTTTGATATATGAATTGCTTGAAGAAGCAGGTGACAAAAGTGAATGATGCATATGGAATTATTTCTTATATCAACGGACCTGTAGTTAAAGGTGAAAATATGGCTTCTTACACAATGAGAGAAATGGTGCTTGTTGGCGAGAAAAAACTTATTGGAGAAGTTATATCGGTTGAAAATGGCATAGGAACGGTTCAAGTATATGAAGAGACCGAAGGATTGTCTTTAGGAGGAAAAATTATTTCTACAGGGAAACCTTTGTCTCTAAAATTAGGGCCGGGGTTGCTTGGCAATATATTTGATGGCATTCAAAGACCTCTTAAGAAAATTGAGGAAATAGAAGAGAATTTCATACCTGAAGGCGTCGGATTGATTTCATTGGATTTCGAGAAAAAATGGAATATTGAAACAAAAATTGAAATTGGAGATATATTAAAACCTGGAGATGTTTATGCTGTTATTCAAGAGACGAAATTGATTGAACATAGATTAATGGTACCTGTAGGGGTAGAAGGAAAAGTTGTAAAAAAAACAAAGAACGGGGCATATGATTTAGAGAAAACCGTAGTCGAACTGGAAGATAATTCAGGTAGAAAGTTTAAATTGAAAATGTATACCGAATGGCCTGTCAGAGTACCTAGAAAGATTAAAGAGAGAATGAAAATATCTAAACCGTTGATTACTGGTCAAAGAGTTTTGGATATATTTTTTCCAATCGGCAAAGGTGGAACAGTAGCAATACCGGGAGGTTTTGGAACGGGTAAAACTATGACACAACACCAACTGGCGAAATGGTCTGATGCAGATATAATCATATATATCGGATGCGGTGAACGTGGTAATGAAATGACGGATGTTTTGCAAGAGTTTCCAAAGCTTATAGATCCCAAGAGCAACAGACCGTTGATGGAAAGAACAATACTTATTGCCAATACCTCAAATATGCCTGTTGCTGCCAGGGAAGCGAGTATTTATACCGGTGTTACACTTGCAGAGTATTATAGAGATATGGGCTATCATGTGGCGATCATGGCGGATTCTACATCTAGATGGGCAGAGGCGTTAAGAGAAATTTCGGGACGGCTAGAAGAAATGCCCGCTGAAGAAGGTTATCCTGCATATTTACCTTCTAGATTAGCCGAGTTTTATGAAAGAGCGGGATATGTTAAAAATTTAAATGGTTCTGAGGGTAGTGTTACAATTATTGGTGCAGTTTCTCCTGCTGGAGGAGATTTTTCTGAACCGGTAACTGAAAATACCAAGAGATTTGTAAATGCATTTTTGGCACTTGATAAAAGACTTGCTTATGCGAGGCATTATCCTTCGATTAACTGGTTAAATAGTTATAGTGGATACGGTAAAATTCTAGAGGATTGGTATAAGGAAAACGTAAGTCTTCATGTTTTGGACTTGCGCGATGAAATGATGCAGCTTCTTCATGAAGAAGCTAAACTGTCAGATATTGTTCAGCTGGTAGGAGAGGATGTTTTGCCGGATAGTCAGCGATTGATTCTTGAAATAGCTAAGATCATCAAGGTGGGATTTTTGCAACAGAATGCTTTTCATAAAGAAGATACATACGTTCCAATCATGAAACAGTTTTTAATGCTATCTTTAATAAAATATCTATATGATCAGGCGGACAAGGGCATTAAAAAAGGAATACCTATATCTAAAGTTAAAAACGCTGAATTATTTGATAAAGTAGTGAAGGTTAAATACACTGTTCCTAATGATGATCTGAGATTGATCAACAATATCACTAATGAAATAGATGAGTTTTATGAAGAGCTTTATAGAAAATATGAGCAGGTGGAAGTATGATCAAAGAGTATTTAAATATTGAAAAAATTGAAGGTCCTCTAATCTTTTTAAAAGGGATTGAAGAAGCAAAATATGGAGAAATTATTGAGATTAATCTTGAAAATCAAAAAAAACGATTAGGGAAGATAATAAAAATTGAAAGAGATTTAGTAGTTGCACAAGTTTTTGAAGGAACAAGCGGTATGTCTACAGAAAATTTATCGGTGAAATTCACAGGAAGTCCATTTGAAATCAGGATTAACAAAGATATTTTGGGAAGGATATACAGTGGTGTCGGGAAGCCTATCGACGGAGGTGGAGTAATATACTCTGCAAATAAATACAGCATCAATGGGCGTCCGATTAATCCTGTATCAAGAAAATACCCAAAGGATTATATACAGACAGGAATTTCTTCTATTGATTTGTTGACTACTCTTATAAGAGGTCAAAAACTACCGGTATTTTCAGGAAATGGGATGCCTCACAATGAGTTGGCGGCACAAATTGTATCGCAGGCAAGATTATCGAAATCATCAAATAAAAAATTTGCAGTAGTTTTTACTGCTATTGGAGTTACAAAGGATGATGCTGCTTATTTCAAGGATTATTTTGAAGAAACAGGTGCAATTGACAATGTAGTTATGTTTGTAAATTATGCGGATGATCCTATAGTCGAGAGGTTCAGTGCACCAAGATGTGCTTTGACAGCGGCCGAATATTTAGCGTTTGAAGAAGATATGCATATTTTAGTTGTAATGACTGATATAACCAGTTATTGTGAAGCTTTGAGAGAGATATCTTCAGCTAGAGAAGAAGTACCGAGTAGAAAAGGTTATCCAGGGTATCTTTATTCTGATCTTGCTTCTCTTTATGAAAGAGCTGGCATGCTTAAAAACAAAGCTGGATCTATTACGTTTTTGCCGATTTTAACTATGCCGAATGATGATATTTCTCATCCCATACCAGATTTAACTGGATATATCACTGAGGGGCAGATTGTTTTATCAAGAGATCTAACTAAGAGTAATATATATCCTCCGGTTAATATTTTACCTTCACTATCAAGGCTTATGAAAGATGGTATAGGAGAAGGATATACTAGAAGTGATCATCCAGATGTGGCCAACCAACTATTCAGTTCATATTCAAAGGTGGTAGATATTCGTGCTTTGGCTCAAATCATAGGGGAAGATGATTTAAGCGAGATTGATCAACTTTATATGGAATTTGGAAGACAATTTGAACAAAAGTTTTTAAAACAAGAGTTCACAGAAAATAGAAGTATTGAAGAAAGTCTTGAAATAGCATGGGAGATTCTTAGAATACTTCCTAAAGTTGAATTAGATAGATTACGTGATGATATTATTAAAAAGTTTATGACCTAGCAGAAATCTTTGATTTCGTAGCAGGTCAAACGCAACGAGACAAAAATCTTTGATTTTGTCGTCGAGACTGCATAATATGACCTAGCAGAAATCTTTGATTCTTTGGTAGTTATCGGCTACGTGAGCCAGATCAGAGATTTGGACTTCGCGATATCTGACGTACTAAAGCATCAAGATACTTAGTTACGTCATGAAAACGCAACGATTATGACCTAGCAGAAATTACTAAAAGCTATTTGAAATTAAATGCGTGGTGACCACAACGGAATTCTATAGTGCTTGTGAAAATATCCTGTGGTCTTCACGTCTAACCTACCAACGAATCAAAGATTCGGGTTAGGTCAAGAAGACTGCATAATATGACCTAGCAGAAATCTTTGATTCTTTGGTAGTTATCGGCTACGTGAGCCAGATCAGAGATTTGGACTTCGCGATATCTGACGTACTAAAGCATCAAGATACTTAGTTACGTCA
>JAYENG010000086.1:0-7823 GCA_034721975.1 Bacillota bacterium | reverse complement strand
TGAAAACGCAACGATTATGACTTAACAGGAGTTACCAATAGCCATTTGAAATTAAATGCGTGGTGACCACAACGGAATTCTATAGTATGTGAGGAATGATTTTATGAATCAACTAGCACCTACAAAGGCGAATTTAATTAAATCAAAAAATATGCTTGAATTTTCTATTAAAGGATTCCAATTATTAGATAAAAAGAGAAATGTGCTTATTAGAGAGATGATGAATCTTGTTTCTAGAGCAGAAAAAATACAGGAAGATATTGATAAAATGTTCTCAGAGACATATAGTGTCTTGATTAATGCAAACATTACATTGGGGTCGAGTACGGTAGAGGAAATTGCAATATCCATTCCCAAAGATGAAAATATCGAGGTTCTTTCTAAAAGTATCATGGGTGTAGAAATTCCTTTGTTGAAATATAGTGACAAGCCCAAGGGTGTTAGTTATGGATTTTTTAGAACGAATGCAGCTCTAGATATGGCGGTCGCAAAAATGAATGAATTACAGCTTCTGATTTATGAACTTGCAGAAGTTGAAAATTCTGTTTTTAGATTGGCTATGGAAGTCAAGAAAACCGGGAAGAGAGCTAATGCATTGGATAAAATCCAGATTCCGAAGTACAGAGAACTCACAAAATATATTGAAGAAGTATTAGAGGAAAAAGAAAGAGAAGATTTTTTCAGATTGAAAAAAGTTAAAGATAAGACAAAAAGATAATTGTAGTTCTGTTAATGGAGTGATATCATAAATTTAGTGTTTACTATTAGGGGGTAGAAAGATGAGTAAAGCAATGATCAGGATGAGAATGAGTATGCATGATGCACACTATGGTGGGAATCTTGTAGATGGAGCAAAAATGTTGAATCTCTTTGGTGATGTAGCAACGGAACTTTTAATTCGCCAAGATGGTGATGAGGGATTATTTGCAGCTTACGATTCAGTAGAGTTCTTAGCTCCAGTTTATGCTGGTGATTTTATTGAAGCGGTGGGTGAAATTACTCATGTTGGAAATAGTTCGAGAAAAATGATATTCGAAGCGAGAAAAGTTATTGTACCTAGACCAGATATCAACGATTCAGCTTGCGATATATTAGGAGAGCCGATTGTTGTTTGTAGAGCGACTGGAACTTGCGTTGTTCCTAAAGACAAGCAGAGGGGGTAAATAATATGGAAAAGTTAATTATAACGGCTGCTATTACCGGAGCTGAAGTTACTAGAGATATACAACCTAATTTAGCCCTTACACCGGACGAGATAGCTGAAGATGCTTATCAGTGTTATATGGCAGGAGCATCGATTATTCACGTTCATGCAAGAGATGAAGATGGTAATCCGACTCAAAGTTATGACGTATATAAAGAAATAAAAGAAAAAATCGAAGCTAAGTGCAACGTAATTGTACAACCGTCAACTGGTGGCGCAACTTGGCATAGTGCTGAAGAGAGATTGCAACCTGTGGAACTAAAACCTGAAATGGCGACTCTTAGCACCGGCACTGTAAACTTCGGCCCAGAGGTTTTCATGAATACTGAAGAGTACATGGAGAAATTCGCCGCGAGGATGAAAGAACTTGGAGTGAAACCTGAAATCGAAGTATTTGAAAGAGGAATGATTGTCAATGCATTGAAACTTGTTAAAAAAGGGTTGGTTGATAAGCCGGTTCATTTTGATTTTGTTTTAGGTGTACCGGGTGGTTGCCCTGGTGAAATCGAGGATTTGCTTTACTTCAAGCAATCTATTCCAGCGGATTCTACTTGGACGGTAGCGGGCATAGGAAGATATGAACTGCCGTTAGCGATTGCAGCTATTGTAATGGGCGGTCATGTAAGAGTGGGATTTGAAGATAATGTTTATTATTCAAAAGGTGTTTTAGCGGATTCCAATGCTCAACTTGTCGGGAGAATCGGAAGAATTTCTAAAGAATTTGGTAGAGTAGTTGCAACACCTGACGAAGCAAGAGAAATATTGAATTTGAAAAAATAATATATTTATCAAAAGAAACAGCCTTTATCTTGTGATGGGGCTGTTTCTTAATTTAAAGGTCAGTTTCGAGTTGTATAAAAACATCTAATGAGTTATTTCTTCTATGGTATCGTAGTTGAAATAATAATCTTTTTTATTTACAATGAAATAGTTTTTGTTGTCTGGATGATCTTTTGTCAATATGCCGAAGGTTGGATCTATTATATACCAGTTGTTATTGAGATAAACTTCAGCCCAATTGTGCGAACTGTTGCGATTTGTTCCTTTATATACTCTAGAAGGTATATCGATTCCTCTTAAAAGTGACACATAACAGTTTGTGATAGCGGCGTTGTTGCCTTCGTTGTAAAGATAAACATCATATGAGTTTTGAGATATTTTTTCGTTGTTGACTTGAACATTATTTAAAATATATCGGTATATGTCGTAAGACTTTGCATAGTCTGATAAACTGTCGCGTGTGATCAAATAGGCCATTGAGCGAATATGTTGGTGATTTGGTAAAATGTTGATATCAGGCAATGTGTAACGTATGAAATCATCAGATATATTTATGATGCTGAATTTCATCAATAAATTCGATTGAATTTCAAGATCGACAAGTTCAGGATTTATAATGACATCGCTTTCGGCATCTGAAAAGATACTTACATTGTGTTTTCCTAGACCAAAAGGCAGATAAATATTCTCATCGAAAGTTCCGTCTGTTACTGGAATGTTGAAGTTGATGATTTCGTCGTTTTTTTCTACGGTTGCACGTATGTTTTCAATCAAGGGATTGATGGTTCCCACGAAATTGAAATTGTTATGAGCTTGCATGTTTGAATAAATTTCATATTGAAGCGTTGTATCTAGATTGTAGAATTTTGGATACTCTATATAGTGTTCATCTGTTGAATCTATAGCTAACGATTTTATTTCGAAACTGTTTATAATGTTTTCGATAGTTGATAATAATTTAGGGAAGTCTTTATTGATAAAATTAAAATCTAAAATATATAATAAATCGTTTACCTTCGTGATATAATAAGCATATATTGGTTGTTCTTCAATCTGTTCATAATTATGTATAATCAGTTTCCCATTGAATCCACTAGTGGTAAAAGTCTTTTCTTCGTTAAGTTTTATTTCACCTTCATCATAAACATATTCAGTATAATCGTGTAATGTATTTATATATTCATCTATAGATATATCATCGGGGTTTTTTATAACCCTTACATTTAATGTTATATCTTCATAATTACTTTTCTTGCCATATAAAAGAGTTTCTTTATTTAACAGATTCCAATAATATGGAATATCTATATTGATATTGTATTTTGAAATTTCAATAGTCTTGTAAAAATAGTTTTTATAAGTTTTGTAGATGTTATATTCATTGTTGGTAAGTCTTAGTATTTTATTAAATTTGTCGTGTTCGACATTTATATCTAAGAATTCGGTTATAAAACTGATAGGCACATAAAGTGTTGAATCGCTTTGAATAATGGAAGTATCCATTATAAATGATTTGCCATTTACATAACCGATTGTAGAATCCAAAGTGAATTTTAAAAAGGTATTGTCACGATAGATAACTAAAATTTTATCTGAATCATTCCATAGATATTGCGCTCCAATCAGTTTGGAAAATTCTTCTGCCGGGAATAAAGTCATATCTTCATAAACCATCACCGAATTAGTGAAGTCTATCATTTCGTTGTTATAAAAAATTGTGGATTCATCATCTCCATAACTGAAAGAAGATAAAAGAATTGTTAGAATCAATACAATCAATAGTTTTTTCATAAATTTATCTCTCCTGATATGAATATATAACAAAATATGAAATTTTTAAATAAAAACAATTAAATTGCTTAACTTTGAAGAGAAACTATAATATAATCTCTATGGTTATAAAGAAATTGGAGATATATAAAATAGATAGAGATTCATCGATAAACTTGGTCAGACTGACAGAAGCTGTTGCTATTGGAGCGGGAAGATGAACCGCGATGTAAAAAGATGCTGTACCATCAACAAGAATGTACATTCGCGTCATATAAGGAGAAGATTAAATAGTTATAAACGGCGATGTATTCTTTGTTGTAACTGGTATTTCAGTAAAAGGGATTAAATATCACAATGATGTGGCTGAGACACATTCGATGATTGTCAGAGGCGAAACTGTAACAATTAGATTTATTGAAGCTTTTTATCATCATATAAAATAGGAGGAAAAATTTGGATCTTAAATTTTTAAATGGGAAAACAATTATTCAACTTAGAGAACTTGCGAGAGATCTAGGAATAAAGAGTGTCACTAAATATAAAAAGGAAGAACTTGTCGAACTTTTATCAACAAGCTCTGAAAAGCGCGAAGAGGAACAACCTGAATCGAAGAAGCCAGAAACAAGCAAGCCTGAGGTTTCTAAAAACCAGGAAGAAGTACATGGAGTCTTAGAACTTGTTGAACAACAGAACTTCGGATTCTTACGGTTTGATAATTTTCTTACGAGCAAAGAGGATGTCTATGTTTCACCGTCTCAAATTAGAAGATTTAATATGAAAACCGGAGATCTTGTTACAGGAATTACAAGGAAACCTAAAGACAATGAAAAATTCAGAGCGTTGTTGTATGTTAGAAAGATTAATGGTGATAATCCTGATATTGCGGCGAGGAGACCAAAATTTGAAAGTCTAACTCCAACATATCCTGACGAAAGATTTAGACTGGAGAGAGCTCACTCGGATTTATCAATGAGACTAATTGATTTGATAGCCCCGATAGGAAAAGGTCAAAGAGGATTGATAGTTGCACCACCTAAAGCCGGTAAAACCATATTACTTCAAAAAATGGCTCAAAGCATAATTGCAAATCATCCTGATACAGAAGTAATTGTACTATTGATCGACGAGCGACCTGAAGAGGTCACAGAAATGAAGCGTTCAATCAACGCCGAAGTAATTTATTCTACTTTTGACGAGTTGCCGTCGCATCACATCCAAGTCGCTGAAATGGTAATTGAAAGAGCAAAGCGGTTGGTAGAGCAGAAAAAAGATGTCGTCATTTTGCTTGATAGCCTTACGAGGCTGGCAAGGGCTTATAACCTTGAAGTTCCGAGTAGTGGAAGAACTTTAAGTGGAGGATTGGATCCGGGTGCTTTGCATAAACCCAAGAAGTTTTTCGGAGCAGCTAGAAATATTGAAGAAGGTGGCAGTTTGACAATTTTAGCGACCGCCCTAGTTGAAACGGGTTCTCGTATGGATGATGTCATTTTTGAAGAATTTAAAGGAACCGGGAATATGGAACTAAGTTTAAGCAGGAAACTTTCAGAGAAAAGAATTTTCCCGGCTGTGGACATTCAAAAATCCGGTACAAGAAGGGAAGAACTTCTTTTAAATCAAGAAGAACTTGAAGTTATCTGGAATCTAAGAAAAGCGATGGGAAATGTGCAGATCCAAGAATTGACTGAAATCATTGTCGATAAGTTGATAAAAACAAAAAACAACAAAAAATTTATTCAGATTATGAAAAAACAGGTTCTTGTTGAAAAATAATGTCATAAGTGTTATACTATGATGGCTTGACAAAGGGAGAGTAAAATATTATTATTGGTATAGTGAGATTTTTTGAAAAGAGGTGGATATGATGAAACAAGGCATACATCCTGAATATAAAGAAGTAGAAGTAAGTTGTGCATGCGGAAACAAGTTTACAACTATGTCAACAAAGGATGAAATCAAATTAGACGTTTGTTCAGAATGTCATCCGTTCTTTACAGGTTCAGTAAAATCAATTGAACGTGGTGGAAGAGCAGAGAAATTCAAACAAAAATATGGACTTTAATAAGAAGTATTATTCTAGGTTAGAGGTTTTTTCTCTAACCTATTTTAATACATTCTATATCAAGATTATAACGATATAGGGGGTATGAAATATGGCGAAATTGTTTTTTAGATATGGTGCGATGAATTCCGGGAAATCTACAGCATTGATGCAGGTGGCTCATAATTACCATGAAAGAGGAATGAAAGCTCTTATAGTTAAACCACAGATTGACACTAAAGGTGGAGGAAAAGTCATTTCTAGATTAGGTGTCGATATATATGTCGATATGCTTATACATAATGAAGAAAATGTTTATGACAAAATTCTGAATTTAAATGATAAAATAGATTGTGTGTTAGTTGACGAATCTCAATTTTTAACAAAAGAGCAAGTCGACCAATTGTTTGAATTCGCTGTAGTAGAAAACACCCCGGTAATATGTTATGGACTTCGAACGGATTTTAAGTTAAATGGATTTGAGGGAAGCGAGAGATTGTTGTTGATTGCTCATTCTATTGAAGAGCTGAAGACAATCTGCAGATGTGGTCGAAAAGCTGTTGTCAATGGTCGAAAAGTGAATGGGGAATTTGTATTTGAAGGACAGCAAGTTGCAATAGATGGAGAGAACAAAATTGAGTATGAATCTCTTTGTGCTCAGTGTTATTTTAAATATAGGAAAAATAGGTGATATAAATGAGTAAACATTGTAGCGTTGGAGGACAAGCCCTTATTGAGGGAATAATGATGCGCAATAAAAGTAAAATATCTATCGTTATCAGAAGAAAAAACGGTGAATTGGTTGTGGAGAAAGAGACAATCAAGGCACCAAAAGGTAAAATAAGCAAATTGCCATTTTTGAGAGGATTATTCGCGCTTTTTTCTTCTATGTCTGTGGGAGTCAAAGCGTTGACTTTATCGGCGAGGTATTTTGAAGAAGACGAAGGAATAGTGACGGAAGAAGCTAAATTCGATAAATACATAAAGAAAGTATTTGGTAGCAAAGCGGATGACGTATTGGTGCTGTTTTCCATTGTTACTGCATTATTTTTAGCGATAATGCTATTTACTGTTTTACCGACTTTTATTATTTCGTTGCTCAGAAATGCTGTTTCAAGCCAATATATACTCAGTGCATTTGAAGGTGTTCTAAAAATGATATTTTTCATTGTATATATTTTGTTGATAAGCAAGATGAATGATGTTAAAAGAGTTTTCCAATATCATGGAGCTGAGCATAAGACAATTCATTGCATAGAGTCTGAGAAAGAACTAACTGTTGAGAACGCCAGAGAATTTACTACTCTTCATCCTAGATGTGGTACTAGTTTCTTGATATTTGTTTTAATTATCAGTATCACGATATTTTCGTTCATCACATGGAGCAATATATTGCTCAGAATAGGATTGAAAATAGTGCTTCTACCTGTAATTGCAGGAATAAGTTATGAAGTGTTGAAGTTATCAGGAACAACAGAAAATAAATTTATAAAAATGCTTAGCAAACCTGGATTGATGATGCAAAAAATCACTACGAAAGAGCCTGATGATCAAATGCTTGAAGCTGCAATAGTTGCGGTTAAAGCTGTAATGGATGATGGTGAATGCTAACTATTGATAAATCTTTAAAATGGGCTGAAAATGTTTTATCTGAAATATCGCCTACTCCATATCTGGATGCGGAAATTATTCTTTTGCATATAATTAAAAAAGATAAGGTGTATTTGATTTTAAATGGGAATGAAATATTAAAAGATGATGAAGAAGAAAAATTCAGAAGTTTAATCAATGAAAGATTAGACTATAAACCTGTGCAATATATTGTAAACAATCAAGAATTTATGGGATATGATTTTTATGTCGATTCAAGAGTGTTGATTCCTAGACCCGATACTGAAATTTTGGTTGAAAGCGTATTAGAGAGAATCGACAATATGAATAAAGATAGGATTGATGTACTTGACATAGGCGCTGGCAGCGGCGCTGTAGCGATTTCCACTGAGTAAATCAATGGAAATCGCTACAGCG
>JAYENG010000085.1:0-2678 GCA_034721975.1 Bacillota bacterium | reverse complement strand
AACCTATCGACTGGTATATAGCCCATAATAATTAAGGGCTATATTTTTTTCGTTTTATTGATGTCCTATTCTTAAGTCTCATTCAAACTATCAAAACGCTCCTGTAACTCTTTTATATTCTTAAAACGACCTTTACGAATATCTTTATCCAATTTCCTTCTTTTGAAGGATATGAACAACTGGTCAAGGTCATACCCTTGCGGATAAAGAATTTCTCTCCTCATATCAAGAGTCACCCTCTTTTCATGAACTTCGTCATACTTCCCATCCTTGAAAACGATCACCTTTTCTTCATCGATTTTATGATCGAATACAAGACTATCTTTTCCAGTTTCGTTTAGTATTATTCTGTCGCCCTTATTGTATAGAATCCTTTTAGAATCGAACTCTGCATTGGCATTTCTGATTTCTTCAATCCTGCTTTTCTTTTTAGCAAACTTGATTATCCTCTTTGCTGTCACAATTTCATGGGTTGCATTGATCTTTTTGACTCTTTCAATAATCTTATCAGAGAGTCCCAATTCTTTCGAAATCCAAAGTGCGTTACTCTCACCTGCTACACCTATCAATAATTTATATAGTGGCCTTAGGGTAACTCTGTCAAAATCCATAGAAGCGTTTAAAAAGCCTTCGTGCATTTCGCTGTACTCTTTTATCTTGCTGTAATGGGTGCTAGATAAAGTAATACCACCACGGTTGTATATTTCTTCTAATATTGCGATTCCCAACGCTGCTCCATCCTTAGGATCTGTTCCTGTTCCGATTTCGTCAATCAATACCAACGTTCTTCTTGAAGACTTGTTAACGATGTCGACTAAGGACTTCATATGGCCTGAAAATGTTGATAACGATTGCTCTATACTTTGTGAATCACCAATATCAACAAGTAATTTATTGAATACTGATATGCTACTGCCTTTACCTACAGGTGGCAGTATTCCACTTTGAGTCATAAGTACCATCAATCCAACCGTCTTAAGGGTTATTGTTTTACCACCCGTATTAGGTCCAGTTATAATTAATGTTCTGTAGCCAGCTCCAATACGAATATCAAGTGGAACAGCTTCGATTCCAAGCATCGGATGCCTCGCTTTTTTCAGATCGATAATTTCATCATCCCTAATGTCTATTTCGTTTCCACCGATTGCAACCGAATACTTCCCTTTAGCAAATATGAAGTCATATTTTCCAATAATATATACAGCATCACTTATTGCATTGATGTTTTCAAGGATCATATCTGAAAGATTCCTTAATATTCGATTACATTCCTCTTCTTCTTGAGCTTTTAGCATAATGATTTCCACAGTCAGGTCCTTTATGGAATCAAGCTCGACATACACAGTTGAACCTGAAGATGACGAGTCTATCACTGTTCCATTCACAAATTTTCTTGCTGATGATTTAACCGGTACTACGTATCTGTCACCTCTTTGACTGTAATAGTTTTCCTGAATATACTTCTCATTTTTTTCAGAAGTAAGAAACTTGTTCAGCTTGTATATTCTCTTGTCATGAAGTACTGTAATTTTTCTTCTCATTTTTTCAAGCACACTACTAGCTCTTGAATGCACAACGGCACTTTCTATACAATATTCTATTTCACTTTCTATGAACTTGAAGCTCTCAAGCCCAAGGGAGTATGAATACAGTTTAGGTGCGGTGAATTCATATGTTTCTATCGATTTCTTCAAGTTCCTTATGCTTCTTAAAAAGTCTGCTATATTTATAAGTTCCTCTGGATGAAGCATTATCCCTTTCTCAAGTTTTGCGATAAATGGAGTAATGTCGTTGATTCCACCCATGCTAATTCCAGTACCTACACTGATAATACTCACTGCTTCTCTAACTTCATCATATTTATCCAATATGATTTTGGGCTTGGTATTCGGCAACATTTCGTCAACCAATTTCTTTCCTAGATTACTTGCCGCGTAAGTTTTTATTTTTTCTTTGATGTCATTGTATCCTAATATTTCAAGTGTCTTTTCACTGTTCATTTTCAAACCTCCTAATTCTATTTAAATCGATCATTTTTCCTATACTCCTGATACACGTTTAATATATTTCCTCCTTCAAAAAAACAAAAGCTATAAGTGAACAGAATGCACCTATAGCTTTAAATCATCTCATTTTCATATTTTTGTTTGCATAAAAAAAACCGTGCAAGCACGGTATTAATAGCAAAAATAAATACAAAGTCCCTTAAAAACCGATTAAGGGTATGTTTTATAAGCTTATATATCTGTCCTTAACTGAATTACATCTTAAAGGTACAACAAACAAACCCAACAAACCTGGGCTTCTCAAACATTTAAGATGTTTATTTAATTCCTTTAGTTAAGAACTCTCACACTCATAAAATTACCTCATATTTCATATTTATTTAATTATATAGCTCCAATTTAAATAATGCAATGTATTTTTAAATTTTTGCTAGAATCATATGATTCATTTATGATAATGTCCTAATATACCATTTATGATAATGTCCCATATTTAAAATATATAGTATAATAAAACCTCGTTAAAATATTATATCTCGAGGTGATTATTATCAGAAAGGTAGATTTAAATATGACAGAACAATATAAATATGAACTCATTAAAAAATTAGTCGATACTGATGGGAATAAAAAACGAGTTGCTTTAAAACTCAATTGTACTTCAAGGCATAT
>JAYENG010000084.1:5720-16733 GCA_034721975.1 Bacillota bacterium | reverse complement strand
TTGTATTCAATCACTTTATTTGTTAACTTATCGGCTTCCCTATCGCTTCTTCTTAAATGAGCTTTTACTCTCGAAAGCAATTCATTTACTGAAAACGGTTTAGTCATATAGTCATCTGCCCCTATTTCAAAACCTACGATTTTATCCAATTCTGAAGTTTTGGCAGTGACTATAATCACCGGAATGTTTTTTATTTTATTATCGTTCCGCAATTGATTTAGAACCCCATGTCCGTCCAATTCTGGCAGCATGATATCTAGAAGTATCAAATCGGGCATGAATTCGAATATCTTCGATAATCCTTCTTTTCCATGATAGGCTACATCTACTATATAATTATTAGCTTCCAAATTGAATCTTATCAATTCTACAATGTTTACATCATCTTCTATGATAAGAATTTTTTTATTCATAAAACCCTCCCGAGAAAACCGCTTTAGTTGTAGTTCATTATCATTATATCATTTAAGTTTTCCAACTTGATATCTTTTTAAAAAAATATAAGCTCCCATCTTATGATGAGAGCTTCTGTATTATCTTTCTGATTTCCAAAACTTCGGTGAGAACAACGCTATTACAGTGAAAAGTTCCAATCTGCCCGCAAGCATGAAAAATGATAATAGCCACTTGCTGAAAACGCTGAAACCGCTATAGGTGTTGGTGGCACCTACTGCGCCAAATCCCGGTCCTATATTTCCAAGTGTCGCTGCAACCGCACTTGATGAACTTATCAGATCCAGTCCTTCAAGAGATATCACCAAGGTTCCCAAGCCAAATAAAAACATATATAAAAAGAAAAAACTCGCAATGCTATTCAGTACATCGTTTGGTATTGCTTTATTTCCAATTTTAACTGTCACTATAGCTTTAGGATGAAATATTTTTTGAATCTCCCTGAGTATCAATTTGAACAACACAAGTATTCTTACTACTTTAATCGAACCGCCGGTTGAACCGGCAGAACCTCCTACGAACATCAGGAGATAAAGTATGCCTTTGCTGAATGGCGTCCATGTATCAAAGTTTGCTGTTGTATAACCTGTAGTTGTTATGATTGCGCTCGTTTGAAAAAGCGAATGCATGAATGATTCCCATATGTTATGATAATAGGCAAAATTCATATTAATTGTAATTAAAACAACCGCAGTCGCAATAATGCCTAAATATAACTTTAATTCACTATTTTTTAATACTTCTTTCCATTTCCCTTTATATAAATCATAATAAAGAGAAAAATTCGCTCCAGACATTATCATGAAAATTGAAATGACAATGAAAATATATGGACTGTTGAATGCACCTATACTTGAATTTCGTGTTGAAAATCCTCCGGTACCTACTGTTCCGAAAGTATGTGTAACAGCCTCATATATACTCATTCCACCTAATTTCAGGAAAACAATTTCAGCCAAAGTAATAATAATATAAGTTACATATAGCAACTTGGCTGTATCCTTTATTCTCGGAGTTATCTTATCGGTGATAGGTCCAGGACTTTCAGCTTTGAACACATGAAGTCCACCAGCTCCCATAACAGGCAAAATTGCAACCGCTACAACTAGAATACCCATACCGCCAACCCAATGAGTAAATGAACGCCAAAAAAGAATCCCTCTAGGCAGGATTTCAATGTTATCGACAATAGTCGCTCCTGTCGTTGTAAAACCAGACACTGTTTCAAAAAAAGCATCTGTAAATGTAGGAACACTATTTGATAAATATAATGGCAACGCGCCAAAAAAAGATGCTAATGTCCATCCTAAGGTTACTATGACCAGACCTTCTTTTGCTTTGATCTTTCTTTTACCGATTTTTACTTTAGATAAAACATATCCAACAATAAGCGTCAATAAAATACTGATCAAAAAAGGAATGAAGTCACTTTCGCCGTTGTAAAGTGATATCAATAATGGTGCTATCATTCCAAAAGCAATTATTATTAAAAGATATCCAAGTACTTTAAAAACTATTCCATAATTCACTCTTTACCTACCCTTTTTCAACTAAAAGTATTTTTCTAATGCCGAAACTTCAGAAAGCAATGAAAATATCACTAATCTATCTCCTGCACCGATAACTGTATCTCCACTTGGTATCACTACTTTATTCTTATGCAAAATTGCACCTATTATTATTCCTTTAGGCAACCCTAATTTGGAAATTCTTTTACCTACTACAGGTAATTCTTCAGCAACCTTAATCTCTGTCACCTCAGCTTCTCCACCCAACAAAAGGGAAACCGAAATTACCTTGCCGCCCCTGATATACTTAAGTATTTCACTTGCAGTAATATTTACAGGATTAATCGCTACATCGATTCCTAGTTTCTCGATAATGTTTACATAGTTTTGCCTACTTACTTTGGCAATTACCTTATTTACTTCCAATTGTTTCGCTCTTAACGACATAAGCAAATTCTCTTCATCATATCCAGTAATAGCTACAAAAGCATCGACATTTGCCAAATCTTCTTCTTCAAGGAGGTTTATATCCGTACCATCGCCGTGAATAATAAGTGAAGAATTAAGTTCTTCAGATAGATAAACACATCTGTCTATGTTGGATTCGATTATTTTAACATTAACATTTTGATTTTCCAAACTTTTGGCAAGATAGTACCCTATTTTTCCTCCCCCAAGAATCATTACTTTTTTAACAAATTTATTATTCGCTTTGCTTTTGTAAGTTTCAACCAAGGTTCTTACGTTCTCTTTTTTTCCCATAACATATATAATATCGTTTTCTTCAATAACAGTCTCGCCATAAGGTATCAATATAACACCATTTCTCGATATGGCAACTATTACAAGCTGCTCTATATTATCAAGTTCCATTATTTTTTTCCCGACAAAGCTTACCATATTCGATACGTTCAAGTCAATCATCGATACTCTGCCTTTAGCATACTCGCCAGAATAAAATGCATAATTACCTAAAACATATCTCTCGATTTCATTCGCAGTAGAAAGCTCCGGATTAATCACTTGATCTATATTCATTTCATTTTTAATGAAATTCAATTGCTCTGCATATTCAGGGTTCCTGATTCTTGCAACTGATTTTGGACATCCCAGTTTTTTTGCCAACATTGAAACAACTATATTCGTTTCATCACTGCTGGTTACTGCAATGATCAAATCATAAGTCCATATCTTGAGTTCCTTCAATAAACTCACTTGAACACCGTTCGCTTTAACAGTAAAAACATCTAAATGACTTTTTGCTCTTTCTAGCACTTCCGCTCTGGTATCCATCAATGTAACTTCTATTTCACCATTTGACAATGCTTGGGATAATTTAGTACCTAACTTTCCAGCACCGACAATCATTACTTTCATACAAATCAAGCCTTCCTTCCACATTTACTCTTTATGCTTGATTATTTTATAATAAATTCTGTATACAATCAAATTATTTATACATTTATTTAATACTCGATAGAATATTTTTTATTGCATTCATGAGGCAATTATTTTCTTCATGATTTCCAATGGATATCCTATAATACCCACTAAGCCAATTCCTTGATAAATCACCTATCAGGATATTTTCTTTTTTTAATCTCAAAGCAAGTTGATCGATTGAAGTTTTTACAAGCAAAAAATTTGTACGGCTCTCATAAACTTCAAATCCTATTTTTTTTAATTCAAGGCTCAATCGGTCTCTTTCAGCGATTATTTTTTTCACATGATCAAAAGCATGTTCTTTATCTTTAATTGCAGCTATGGCCGCATAGCATGCGGAGCAGGTTATTGCAGAGTCATATTGTCTTAATCTACTTAAAAATACATCTCCTGCAATTAAATAACTTATTCTCAGTCCGGCCAAGGAATAAGCTTTATCCAATGTTCTAGATATTGCTAGATTCGGATAATCGTCTATCAGGTCTATAAAAGTTCTTTTGGAAAATTCATAATACGCCTCATCTATCAAAATCAGACAATCTTTATTTTTCAATAATTTGATAAGGTCTTCTCTTTTTATCAGACATTTCCCGGTAGGATTGTTTGGGTAGTCTAAAACTATCAACGACGGTCCAATAATCAACGATTCCCAATCGATTTCAAAATCTGGAGGAGTCAGTTGAACTTTGATTATTTTCCTGGCATTGTATCTAGCGACATCAATCGAACTCATGAATGATGGATTGAAAGTCATAATGTTTCTGTTTTTTGAAAAATCATAGATGATCTCCTTGAAAAGAGCATTCGTTCCAGATCCGACAACAATGCGTTCACTTGAAACATCGTTATACTCACCAAGTGTCTTTTTCAACATGTTCACATCTTTTTTATCCACATATCTATTGAGATTTTCAAGTCCCTTTATTGCAGCATCCATTACTTTTTTAGATGGTTTATAGGGGTTTTCGTTGGAACTCACGTCAATCAAAATTTGACCTCCATTAAAATTTCTTCGTTATATCCAATAACGACATTTATCATCCCGCCGAGTTCTTTGTCTACTTCAAAATCACCTGTATCCACCCTTAGATACTCGAGGTTCCCCACTTTGTCCAAAGTACTTACGACGATGATATTTTCTTTTTTAACCTGCTTCAACACCTCAGAAGAAATTTGTTTGCTTCCTCTACCGAATATAAATCCATTGCCGCCTATAGGAGTAATGATTATTTTAACTTTTCTATACTCATCTATCAGTTTCAATAATTCTTTTTCATTCAAGTCATTTCCTATCAATTCATTATTATAAACTGCATCTATGCCCAACAAGACTTTTTCGACTCCCATTCGATCTGTAATCGATTTTAGCGTTGTTCCCGGACCGAGAATATACATGACGTTTTTTTCTATATTTTCAACGATATACTCCGCTACTTCCTTTTTTTTATCTACGGTTGAAACATTCACGTTAGAAGGATCTTTCTTTCCTTGAAGCAGATGCTTGATATCAGGTACCATCGCGTATCCATATAGTTTTGCAGCCAATCGATTATCTCTAAAAGCTTCTTCGTCGATATCGAGCACTTCCTTTTCTATGAATCCATCTCCAAATGAATTTATCATTTCAGCTGCTGCATGCGCCGACAAAGCAAATACCGAACTGAACATTTTAACGCCTGAGGGTATGGCGATAACCGGTGTTTCTATACCTACAACATCTATTATATCTCTAGCTGTTCCATCTCCACCTACAAACACCAACAATTCTATCCCTCTCGACATCATTTCTTTTGCTATGATTTTCGTATCGCCCGCCTCGGTTTGTGCTGCAATTTCTCCCACCACTTCATAAGTGAATGGAAATTCTTTAAGGTAATCTTCTCCCATCTTTCCTTTTGCAACTAAAAAACCTATATCTTTCCTTTTAACAAGAGAAAGCACTTCTTTAATTCTTACAGATGTAACTTGCGTCGCACCAAGAGCAACCGCTTTTTTATACATTTCTCCATCTGTACCTTTTAATCCGACACTTCCACCCATACCTGCCACTGGATTTACTATCAAACCTATTTTCACCATAATATTTCCTTCTTTCAATAAAATTCTGTATACTGATTATACCACTTTCTTTGGAACTTATCGTCTAAAAAAATCGTCTAAATAGAAAAGGATGTGATTTTATAATGAATTCTAAGTTCACCGCTATACTATTGACCTTTTTATTGCTTGTGATATCAATAACCGGGTGCAGTAGTGAAGTTGATATCGAAACAACTTATGATTTAGGAAAAATCGATTCTTCGGTTACCAGGGGCAATGCCGATTTTGCAATAGATATATTCAAAACCTTGAATGATGAAGATTTAAACGACAATATTTTCATTTCTCCTTTAAGTATATCGACTGCTCTTTCAATGACATACAATGGTGCGCTCGGGCAAACAAAAGAAGATATGGCTAAAACTTTGCACTATTCAGAAATCAAACTCGATGTACTCAATACCACTTATAGAAATCTGATCGATTATTTGGAGCAAGCAGATAAAGAGGTGGATCTCTTGATCAGCAACTCCATTTGGTATAGAGAGGGAGATGCAGTAAAAGAAGACTTTCTGAATACAAATAGAGCTTTCTACGACGCCGAAGTCAGGGATGTGGATTTTTCAGATGAACAAACAGTCCATACTATAAATAATTGGATCAGTGACTCCACTAAAGGTAAAATCAAAAAAATGCTTGAACCACCTATATCTTCCGATGTTGTCATGTATCTGATCAATGCTGTTTATTTCAAGGGTGAATGGACAAACAAATTCGATGATTCAAATACTTTTGCAACTGACTTCACCAACATCGACAATGAAAAAGAAAATGTCGAGATGATGCGCCGTCATGGTGAGGTTGATTATGCTTTAGGCACCGACTATAAAGCTGTCAAACTTCCTTATGGTCAGGAAAAAATGACGATGTATGTAATTATTCCAGAAGAAGATATCGATATCAACACTTTCATCCAAGGATTCACTTTAGAAAAACTGGATACTATAAAAGAAAACATGACAGCTATCGATGATGTCAATCTTCAAATTCCAAAATTCAAACTTGAATACGGCATTAAAAATCTCAACGCTTCATTATCATCGCTCGGAATGGCCAATGCGTTTGGACCATCTGCAAACTTTGATAATATAAGAAATAACATCTTTATCAGCCGCGTTCTTCACAAAGCGGTAATCGAAGTCAACGAGGAAGGTTCTGAAGCCGCTGCGGTAACAGTAGTTGAAATGAAAGAATCAGCAGTAGAGGAACCAATTCAATTTATCGCAAACAGACCATTTTTATTCCTTATAAACGATGAATCGACTGATACTATCTTATTCTTGGGTAAATATTGCAAGGTGGATTAAGGAAAAGAAAAATATGAAAGACATTCTCTATTATTTTATTTGAGAGTGCCTTTTTATTTGTAATATAGTATAATTGAAATAAACATTAAGGTGACATATATGAGATACTCAAAGATAACACGTAAAGGTCAAATTGGATATGGAGTAGGCAATTACGGGTACGGCTTGATATCGCAAATGATATCATCGTATCTGGTTTTCTATGGAACAGCTGTTCTGTTTCTACCTGGAAAATTGATAGGTTTGATCGTTTCACTCAGTATCTTGTGGGATGCTGTCAGCGACCCATTAATGGGTTATATATCAGATAACACAAATTCCAAATACGGTAGACGGCATATTTATATTTTGATCGGCACGCTCACCATGTCCACTACAAATTATTTCTTATGGACCATAAGCCCGGAAATCAGCATATTCTCAAAGTTTTTATTGGTGTTTTTAAATGTAATACTGTTAAAAACTTTTATTACAATATTCATCACTCCATATAATGCGCTTGGTGCCGAACTAGTTTCAGATTATGATGGACGTTCTTCCATTCAATCGATTAAATCGGTTTTCTTCATCATTTCACTGTTATCTATATCATCTGTAAGCATGTTTATATTTTTTACACCTACCGTGGAATACCCGGTGGGACAGTTGAATCCTGATGCATATAAAAACATGTCCATCGCAATTTCTGTAATCATGCTTATTACTGGTTTGATTTCTTATTTTTCCACCAAAAAATATCGCGAATTTTTACCTGAAAATTCTCAATCAATCGCAAATTTTAAAGAATTCTTGGATAGCTTGAAAATAGCTCTTCAAAGTAAAAATTACAAAGCGGTATTTTTCGGATATTTATTTACCAATTTAGCCTCGGCGCTAATCGGTACAGTCGGACTCCATATTTTCACATTTACATTTCTTATGGATAATTACCATATCGGCATAGTGTTTGGTGTGCAATTGATGGTCAGTATATTTTCACAGCCGGTATGGCTGAAAATATCGAAGAAACTTGATAAGAAGAAAGCTGTGATCTTAGGGCTGAACATTTCTCTTTTAGCATGTATTGTACTGTTGTATTTAGTTTCCATTAAAGAAGTAATCAGTGCGAATTATGGATTTATGCTGCTATATGCAGTCATTATCGGATTTGGAACAAGCGGGTTGTTCTTCCTTCCTTTATCCATGATTACAGATACTGTCGATCTTCAAGAACTGAACCACGGCAAAAGAAACGAAGGCGTATACTTCGGCCTTCTTAATTTCGGTTATAAAATATCTCAATCACTTGCGATATTATTATTTGGATTCGTATTGGATATCATAGGATTCGATCCCTCGCTTCCTTATAATTCAAATGCAACACTGGTCATGCTCGGGGCATCATTGCCTATAGGAAGCTTGATCGCTTTCCTATTGGCCAAGCATTCTTTTAAAAAATATACTCTCAACAGAGAAATATTGACTAAAATTCAAGAACAGATTAAAACCTCGAATAAACTATAAGTTTCTCGTTTTATTATATATTTTTTTCAACTGTTTCATCGAGAACAGTCCGATTGGTTTTGAATCATGATCGAGCACTGTAATCTCTTCAATGCCGTATTTCAACAATAATTTTAGGCCTTTTGATATTGCTTCATGCATATATATTGTTTTTGATGAAACAACATCACTTTTCACCATGAATTCACTCACTGGTGTAATGTTTATATAAGACAACAAATCTTTGGTATTGAAGAAATCACCGACATAAGAATCATCAGAAAACAAGATTTCTTTTCTCGATCCACTGTTCACAATTCTGCCTTCATTCATGAGTACAATTGTTGTTCCCAACCTCATCGCTTCTTCAATGTCGTGAGTGACAAAAATGATCGTCTTTTTTAATTTTCGATAAATTCCAAGCAACTCATCTTGAAGAATCTTTCTATTGATTTCATCGACTGCACCAAAAGGTTCATCCATAAGAATAATATCGGGATCTGTGGCCAAGGCCCTTGCGACACCTATCCTTTGTTTTTCGCCGCCGCTTAACTGATAAGGATGTTTTTCAAGATAACTCTCATCTAGGTTTACCAACTTGATGAGTTTTTTTGCTCTGTTTTGAATTTCACCTTGGCTTTCTTTCTTTAATTTCATAACGTATCCGATATTTTCCTCTACTGTCATATGAGGAAACAAAGCTACATTTTGAATGACATACCCGATCTTTCTTCTCAGTTCAATCAAATCGGTATCTGAAATCGATTCCCCATGTACAATGATCTCACCCTCAGTCGGTTTTACCATGCCGTTGATCAACTTTAAAAGTGTTGTTTTCCCGCACCCGGAAGGTCCGATCAAAGTGATGAAATCACCTGAATTCACTTTGATGTCGATACTGTCAAGTACGGTTTTTTTCCCATATGTTTTTTTTACATCTTTAAACTCTATTATACTCAATCTACAACAAACCTTTCTCAACTAGAAATTCTCTTGCCACCTCTTTTGGATCTTCATTCAATTTCTCGACTTTATAATTCATACCCACCATTTCATCATCCGAAATCAATCCAGCCATTAAATTCAAAATGTTTTCTAATTCTGGATACAAATCAAGAGTCTCTTTTCTAATAACTGTGGCAGCTTGATATGCCGGAAAATAGTTTTTATCATCAATCAAAACTTTTAACTCGAATTCTTGAATCAAGCCATCTGTAGAAAACGCATTGATTACTTCGACATCTTTTGAACCGATCGCTTGATACTTGAACCCGATATCGAGTTCTTTCTTTTCCTTAAAATTGAATCCATATATTTCCGCCAGTGCATCGTAGCCGTCATCACGCTCATAGAAATCGTATTCAGCACCGAATTTCAACTGCTCGCTTACTTTTCCTAAATCTGTATATGTTTTTACATCAAGCTCTTCTGCTAAACCCATAGGCATTGCCAGAGCATACGTATTATTGAATCCATAACGATCCAGCCATATCAAATTGAACTGCTCTTCATACATATCCTTATTCAGCTCATATAGTTCATCAGAATCATTGACAAGGTCTTGTTTAAGAACAAACAGCCATCCTGTTCCAGAATATTCAGGGTATATATCGATTTCTCCATTCATCATGGCTGGGTGAATGTTTGATGTACCTCCTCCTATGCCTAATTTCTGTTCAACAACAATATCTGTATTGGTTTCAATTAACAACGTGATGATTTCTGCCAATATATACTGCTCAGAATGTGGTTTGCTTGCCACTACGACTTTTTTTTCTTCTTGAGTGCAACCTATCGATAAACTTATTGCAACAACTATAATCATTATAATAATTATAAATCTCTTCATTATTTCTCCTCGCTTCCCTTATTTCCGAATATATTTTTAGCAACTCTCTTTTCTATCAGTCCGATCAGATAATCTGCAATTACGGCAATCGATGCTACAAGTATCGACCCTACAAATGTCATCTCCATAAAATATGTCGTAATCCCTCTCCATATGGCGACTCCAAGACCACCTGCACCGATGAACGATGCAATACCGGCGAGTGCTATAGTCATTACCACCATAGTCCTGAATCCTGCGATAATCACTGGTAGAGCCATTGGAAATTCGATATTTACAAGTAATTGTCTGTCTGTACTTCCCATCGCAATCGCGGCATCTTTAATTTCTTTATCGACTTCACTTATTCCAACAAAAGTATTGCGAATAACCGGCAGAAGACCGTAAATCGTCAGTGCCAATATTGCGTTCTTTTTCCCGATGCCTAAAATCGGAATCAAGATTCCAAACATTGCAATTGATGGAATCGTATAAATAAAGTTGATTAAAGATAGAATTATTTTCTCAAACTTTCCATTCCTGGTCATATAAATCCCCACCGGTATACCGATAATTGTAATAATAACAATCGGTATTCCTGAAAGAACCATATGCTCAGTGATAAGATTTACAAAAAATCCTTTTCTGTCAACCAACAATTTCAAAGAATCATTTACAAACCCCATACTCCTCACCTCGATTTCAACGCTTATGCCGTTATTTTTACTTGATACCCATTATTATTAATTTATATACAAAATGGTATGGTTATTTCAAACCATACCATTTCACATTTAATAATATATTTAACTCTCACTTATTGATCTTCCCAGCTGAGCAACCTTCGTTGTCCTTCAAGGGCCCTTATTTCAGTTACATCCTGACTCGCTTC
>JAYENG010000084.1:0-5710 GCA_034721975.1 Bacillota bacterium | reverse complement strand
ACACCTTTATATTCACCTTTATCATTTCTAATGGCGAAATATTGTATCAATATGAATTTTCCATTCAGTTCCAACCAAAACTTGGCTGTATCTTTCTCGCCTTTCCTAAAAGCCTCAACTATTTCTTCTACGATATGAACACTTTCCGGCGGATGACAGTTTTTCACTTCCCTGCCTATTATCGCTGGTGAACGAGGGAAAAATCTTTCATCAGGTTTTGAAAAGAATTTGACCTTATTATTTTCATCGACAAAAGTTATATCTATAGGCAGTTTGTTGAATACCAACAGAATTTGTTCTAGACTCATTTCCCCTGTTTCTGTTTTCAATACATATTTATCATTGACACCTTCTGAGTAACTATCAATGCTCTCTTTCGGTTGTTTTGGAGTTTCGATGAACAAGAACTCATACTCGAAACTTTGCATATGCATTTTTTCGAATTCTTTATCAGAAATGACTTCCGATGCAACAGGATATACTATCAAATCTTCTTTTTGAATCAATCCATACATCAAGAAAAACATTTCTCCAATTTCTTTTTTAATTTCAACTTCACCTGTATCGCTGTCTTTCAACATGTTTATCAATTTTTTAAGCTTTTTACGTACATCGTCATGTAATGACCACATGACATTAATCGCTCTATATCTTTCCAATTTTTTCTCTAGATATGGAAATAATATATTTTCCTTTTTCAGATAATGACTATCTACCTTGGTTAATTCCTTGAAAGATTTCAATAATTCTTTTCGTATATTTTCAATATCGTTTTTTATCAATAATTCTTTGATAGCTTCCAGTTTTATTTCCAATGCTTTATTTTCTTCCATAAGGTAATACAAAAAGGTATCTGCCTTTGGTCTATCCCATTTATATCCTTCTAGTTTTCTGAAAAATACATTGATCACTTTATCAACATCTTTTTTTATGGCTTCAGTCGTCACATTCATTTGAATCTGCATATCTTCGAGCTTCAGCATATCGTTTGGAGTTACATTGTTTATCGCATCTTCATATTTTTTAATAAGCTTAGCTCCATTTTCACCTTTCATCATACCCATGGAGAATTCCAGCAGTTCCTTAACTCTCATTTCATCGATTTTTACATTTTTCAAACTTGAACAACCCCCAGTTCAATTTTATCTTAGGCAAATATATCACGTTTTTTTTCGCGTTTCAGTGTATATAATACATTGTGTGTTTCACCAAAGAAACGATTTAGCGAAGTTGTAGAAACAACTTCCCAACCTTGATTCGATAAATCATTCAGAGTGTTTTCAACTTCAGTTTTATTTACTTTACCCCCAAAAAATCCACCAGACCAAAACATCTCAACTCTGTATTCCCACATAATTGCCTCCAATCAAAGCAAATTGCTCGCAAGACTCACCTATTATATTTATGCTATTTTGCGATTTTTATAAAATCTTCCCTCATCGGAGAAAATGTATCAACAACTATACCATCTTCTAGTGCAACGCATCCATGCAAAAGATTAGGCTCGACATAAAAGCTTTCTCCTTTTTCTAGAATCACCACTTCTTCACCTAATGTGAATTCAAATTTTCCTTTCACTATATAACCCGATTGCTCATGAGGATGTGCATGGACATCCGCCACTGCCCCTTTGACAAAAACATTTTCAACCATCATAAGATTTCCGCCATTACCCATGATTCTACTTGTTATACCTTTGGCCAAGTCGAATTTCAATGCTGTTTCATGTTTGACAAACATATTCTACCTCCTAATTTTATTATTCAACTGAATAGTTACCCGATAATTACATTAAATCTCGTGAACTACCCCACTTATAGAAGTGGGAGCTTCCTGGTCAATATCCCTAGCGAAACAAGTTTATCCAGGCTCAAAAGGTCGCACCGACCTCGATAGTACCAAAACTATATAGCTAGTTTCAGTAGGTTTTTAGCTGCATTGATATCCCTGTCGTGGACTATGCCACACTGAGGACATACCCATTCACGAAGGGCTAAGTTCTTCACCTCGGGGTTCTTGTAGCCACATTCTGAACATAGCTGGGAGCTTGCATAGTTGGCATGTGCTATCACGAGTTCTCTGCCATACCACTGAGACTTGTACTCCAACATTTCCCTGAATGTGCTCCATGACACCTCAGATATCGCTTTGGCTAACTTATGATTTTTCATCATGTTCTTCACTCTCAGATTTTCTGAGCCACTTAGGGTTTCCGTAGATTTTCCCGTCAGAGCAGATCGCAAAATCCTTTATGCCGACATCAATGCCCACTTGATGCTCTGACTCAGGAAGATTTTCAATCTCGGTTTCTGCGAGAACAGAGACAAAGTATTTGCCCGATGGGGTCTTGGAAATCGTGCATGAATTGATTTTACCTTCAAATTCCCTGTGCTTTTTCACTTTGACAAGTTTCTTGAGTTTAGGCAATTTAATACGGTCATCATCAAAATACACGGTGCCATTTTGATTGTTCGTCGTATAGGAAAAATGGTTGCCTTTCTTTGATTTGAACTTTGGGAATCCCACAGAAGTGTCTCTAAAGAAATTCCTAAATGCCTTTTGTAGATTGAGCTGAGTATTGGCTAGCGCCAAACTATCCACCTCTTTGAGCCACTCATACTCCTCTTTATACTGCGCAGGAGTATTATCGAGCATGGTACTTGTTTCCTCGTAATGTTCAACCTTATCGGCAAGCATCTTGTTGTAGATGAACCGAACGCAGCCAAAGTTCTTGGCAAAGAATGTCATCTGTTCTTTATTAGGGTAAATGCGGTATTTATATGTCCGTTTCACAGAATCACCTCACTTTCTGACCTTGACTTTCAATGTACTGCCTAACAACTTCGATTGGAGCACCACCAGTAGTTAGTAGACAGTAACTCTTGCTCCAGAAAAACTCTTTCCACAAATGTTTGCGTATTTGAGGGAACTCTTTTTTAATCAACCGACTACTGGCACTTTTGTAAGCATTCAGGAACTTCGAGATTTCCGAATGAGGTTGTGCCCTAAACAGTACATGAATGTAATCCTGGTCGTGATTCCATTCTTCAAGTGTGATTTTATACCGGGGTGAAATATACTCGAAGATTTCTTTTAGTCGCTCAGATATTGTAGAGTTAATGACTTCTTTCCGGTACTTCACAACAAGAATCAAGTGGTAATTGAGCATGAACACTGAATGGTTATTTGTGTCTAAATTCATTATTATCACCCCAATTATATTATACATCACTGAACATATAAGTCAAATTATGTCACCTATTGGTGAAAGCTATTCATCCCCCATCCTACGCTCTCGCTAAAGCGAGTAAAGTGGCTTAGAGGGTGGGGAATTCCGCTTGTTTGTTAAATATATAATAATCAACTTTTTTTGAATTCCAATGTGAATGTCATTCCTTTGTTTGAATTCTTTTTTGCAAAAACATTCCCATCGACAGCTCTCATGTTTTCTCTAACAATATATAATCCCATCCCTAGTCCATCTATCGTTTCCGAGTTGCTGCCTCTAAAATACGGATTGAAAATATTTTCAATTTCATCACCGCTGAGTCCACAGCCGGTATCTTTTACTGCAATCACGACATCTGCCCCTTTTTCAAACACTTCTACCGCTACATTTCCGCCTGCATCTGTATATTTATAGGCATTTGACAATAGGTTGTAAAGGCTTTGTGCAATCAGATTTTCATCTGAAAAAATCAAATTCTTCTCGCTAAGCACTGAACAACCGAACTCAATTCCCTTGAGTTGAAATTGCGGTTTCATCGATTGAATGACTTTCTCTACAATTTCGTTTACATCGACTTCTAACAGATTCGGCTTGATATCATTCTTTCCGAAGTCGACAATATCACCGATGTTTTCAATGAGCATAGCCAGTCTATCGACTTCGCTGAGCAAAATCTTGAACCGCTCATCATCACTTTCCACTACGCCGTCTACAATCCCCTCTAAATTCGACTGTAAAACTGTCAAAGGCGTCCTTGCTTCATGAGCGAGACGGTCGGCTTTTTCTTTTCGGATACCTTCCTTAATCTTGAGCTTCGCCGCCAAGTCAACCAACGTGCTTTGTATCGCCCTTACTTCTTTGATCTTTGATTTCTTATATGATAGATTCTTGTTAGAATCGATGGTATTTGCCATTTGAACCGTATTTATCAAGTCCCGTGTCATCCGTTTACTGACAAATCCAATGATCAACAACGACAACAAAAATGACAATGTTCCTGAGATGACAATCGAACGAATCATCGATAGACGAAAAACAACGGCCGTTTCAGAATTTCCAACAGATTTGATTTTTTCAAGTTTAAGATAGCCGATCACTTCTTCATCAAGAATGATCGTATGAACAACCTCATCGAATCCCAGACGACTTTTCATCATATGAGGCATACGATAATTATCCGCTTTGACATCGATAATCAATCTGTTCTTATCATCAAATATCTCAATCCCGGCGATCGAATCGTTCAAATAATTGGTAAGTTCAATATTTGCTTGTATAAGATTGCCGACTTCTCCGCTGAGAATATTTTCAGCATATTTTTCAATGGCATTTACATCTTTTTCATATTGATCTTCAATATAATCATTGAAATAACGGTTGATGAATTGACCCGAAATCAGTGAATTTGAAATTATCGTCAAGAATAAAATGACTATGATGACGATTACCATCTGTTTTCTATATGTCATTTTTCATTACCTCCAAAAACATAACCAGCGCCATACTTCGTCTTCAGATATATTGGATTTTTTGTGTCGTTTTCAATTTTTTGACGTATTTTTTTTATCTGAGTATCTATCGCCCTGTCATACCCATCGTATAATTCACCAAAAGCCTTTTCAATCAATTGATCTCTAGTCAACAACAAACCGATGTTGTTGAAGAACACTTCCATAATCTGAAATTCTTTCGTTGTGAGATTAATGAGCTTATCATTTTTATAGAGTGATCGATTCACGGTTTCCAATCGAAACGGTCCAAAGAGTAATTGTTCATATTGAAAAAGATGTTTATACGAACGCCTAAGTACCGCATTCACTCTTTTGACCAATTCCCTTGAGCTGAATGGCTTAGTTACATAATCATCCGCTCCCAAGTCAAAACCGTTTATGCGATCCATCTCTTTATGTTTAGCTGTAAGCATGATAACCGGAACATCGCTCAACAGCCTGATTTCTTTTAAAACATCGAATCCGCTTATTCCGGGCATCATAACATCGAGAACAATTAGATGCGGATTGAATTCATTAAAATTACGAAGTCCTTCAAAACCATCACAAGCAAGTCTCACCGCATATCCTTCTTTTTCGAGATATTTTCCAACTATATCTCTGATTTCTTTTTCATCTTCTATTATCATTATTTTAAACATCAGCATCTCACCTTATTAATATAATAATACCATTTTAAAAGAAAATAGACCAAATGAATGGTCTATTTAAGTAGTGCTAATTTTCTCTTGTATTCATCTTCGGCAATTTCACTGTTTATATATTTCATCTTCAACAACTCTATTGATTCACTGCTCTGTTCGATAAAAAACGCATTTCTCTTTTTTATCGCTTTGACAATCAATACTATTCCTATAACCAATAGCGCCAAGCCTATCAGTCTCGGAATCCAGAAATATGGTGAAGTGAAATAATGCATTCCGCCATCTAACAGATAGCCTCCTCTTGTGATAAAATGTGTACCTGTCAT
>JAYENG010000083.1:5107-17088 GCA_034721975.1 Bacillota bacterium | reverse complement strand
ATTTGCTGTGGAAATAGATCCAAGAGCTTTAAAAATTAGAGAAGCTCTTCCAGGCGCGAATTGTGGAGCTTGTGGATATCCTGGCTGTGACGGATTTTCTAATGCTGTTATTGCGGGAAAAGCAAAAGCAAGCGGCTGTCCAGTTGGTGGAGCAGAAACAGCAAGCAAAATTGCTGAAATTATGGGTGTCAATGCAGAAGCTGGAGAAAAAAAGATTGCCAGAGTACTTTGTAAGGGTGGAGACAATTGTGTCACTCGTTTTGAGTATGACGGCATTGCAGATTGCAAGGCTGAAGCCGTAATTGGCGGCGGCGGTTCAAAATCATGTATATTCGGTTGTTTAGGTGGAGGAGACTGTGTTTCTGTATGTGCTTTCGACGCAATTCACATCAACGACTATGGTGTAGCTGAAGTTGATCCAGAAAAGTGTACAGCTTGTGGAGTTTGTATTGAAGAATGCCCTAAAAACATAATTGAGCTTGTACCATACAAACAAGAAATCTTTGTTGATTGTATAAATACGGAAATTGGTGGTCATGTCAAGAAGAATTGTAGCAATGCTTGTATCGCATGTAGGATTTGTGTGAAAGTTTGTCCGCATGATGCGATTCATGTAGAGAACAATATTGCTAGGATTGATTACGACAAGTGTACTAATTGCGGACTTTGTGCAGAAAAATGTCCGACAAAAGCAATTAGCATCGATAAGGATAATAAAATAGTGGTTAACGGATAACATCACTTAAAATGGAAAACGGGATATAGATTTTTTATACCCTGTTTTTATTTTTTGTAAAATCAATTTATCTATAAAAACAGATAAATTTTACATTTGATAAATGCTAGCATATACTTTTGACATCATGAAAAAGTTCTTGATGAATGAGTATCTTTATATGGAATAATTACCGCAAATGATGTATTGACGACTGGAGCGATCGAAGCCCTTGCTTAAAGAGAAATTTTGGAGAAGTATTGGTTGCAAGTCAAGATGTGAATTATCTGCATGTCAAAGAATTGCAGAAGAATCGTTGGAAAACAAGATAAAAAAATCCCCTAAACTTTTTAAGTCAGGGGATTATTTTGTAAGCAATTGTATAAAATCGCCATATAAAAATTCTGAATCATTTTTCCACTTGTCGATAATCTGTTCTGCTTGTTTTTTATTGATTACATTGATTGCCAACTTCATCAAACTTTTTTTGTTTTCAAACAATTCGAGATAAACCTCGTAGTTTTCATTGTCTAATTTAGTGAAATGAGTTTTAACTTCATGATTGATTTTAGGTGGTATTCTTTTAATAGAGACTAGATCGGCAATTGTATTTTGCAAGTCGGTCGGTATCCTATCTCTAAAAAATTCTAAAGTAACACGACCGTTTTCCGTAACATCATAGTAAATTTTTTTCTCTATAGTTGTTTCTAAAATAAGTTGGTTGTCAATAAGTGAAATAGTGAGTTCGTGCATTTCAAAATATTGAATTATGTTATTTTCGATAATGAAATCGACTAGTTCTTTTTTTTGAACAGGATAATTAAATGTGTCAAGAACGAGAAGAATGGCTAATCGATCAATTGTTTCTTTATTAGCAGGGTTGATAAACATTAATTTCTCCTCCATTGTGTTATAATATAATCACCGTAAAAGTATATCATATTCTTAGAGAAATTAGATGATATTTACTGAAGTTTTTTGAAAGGAAAATATTAATATGAAGAAACTGATACAACAACTTATTCTATCAAGCGGAGCAGACAAGATTGGATTTGGAGATGTAAGTGAATATGTTGGCGACAAGTATTCCGACCTTACAACTGCTATTTCTTTTGTTATAAGATTAAGTGATAGTATAATGGATGAAGTAAAAGAAGGACCGACGCATGAGTATTTTCATATGTATCGCTCTGTTAACAGGCTTATCGACGACATTGCATTGAAAACAGTCATTAAACTTCAAAGAGAGGGTTACAGAGCAATCCCGATCGCAGCTAGTCAATCTATCAATCTTGAAGGAAATAAGCCATATAGCGGGTTATTCTCTCATAGGATGGCTGCAACAAGAGCGGGCATTGGATGGATAGGTAAAAACGCATCGGTTGTCACACCGGAATATGGGCCTAGAATTAGATTGGGAACTGTGCTGACTGATATGAAAGTAGAATATGATAAACCGTATAATGAATCTTATTGCGGGGATTGTAATATTTGTGTACAAAAATGTCCGACTTATGCACTATTAGGAACAAATTGGACTACAGAAATAAATAGAGAAGATATTGTAGATGTGATTGCATGTTCAAATCACATGAAAGACAATTATGAAATGATAGGCAGAGGGTCGGTTTGCGGTATATGTATCAGTAATTGTCCAATTGGCAAGGAGAGGTTATAAAGATGATAATAAATGTTTTTTATATGATGTGCTTATTGTTGATCAATCCAGTAGATAATCAAGAGATTATGTCGCTTCAAGAACTGCAATCCAGTTTGTATGTAAATGATTGTCCAGAAATACATATTGAAGAAATAATTGCAGATACCAGCTCTAATGAACTTGGATATGTTCCAGTCATGTTATATCATAGAATCAAAGAGAGCGATAATATGTATGATATTTCACCAAATGACTTTCGAAGTAATTTACAAAGGTTATATGAAAATGATTATGTATTGATTGATTTGAAGGATTATCTGGATGGAATAATTGATATTCCAGCGGGGAAGCATCCTATTGTCTTTACATTCGACGACGGCGACATATCCAACTATAGAATAATTGACGACGGAGATGGGAATCACGTGATGGATAAAGAGAGTGCAATAGGAATTATGTATGAATTTTATTTACAGAATCCTGATTTCGGTTTTGAAGCTGCGTTTTTTCTAAACGGCAATGTGCCATTTGCTCAGCGTGAATATACGGAAGAAAAAATTGCTTTCATGAATGATAACGGGCTTTTGCTGTGCAATCACACATTATTGCACAACGATCTTTCTTCAGCAAAAAATAAAGAAGAAGTGGTTGAATCCATCATCAGCAACGAATCTTATTATTTAAATAAATATCAAGTAGAACTTGTAAAAATTTTAGCGATTCCATTTGGAACATATCCTGAAGATGTTTCGATTATTGATGATTTAGGTTATTCTGCATTGAAGGTCGGCTGGAGACCAGAAGTATCGATATTTTCAAAGAAATTCGATAACTTGAAAATCAATAGAGTTCAAAACGGGGATGGAAATTTTCAATTCGATTATTGGATGGATTATTTAGATGCTCATCCTGATGAAGTATTTGTAAGTGATGGAAATATAAACACAGTAACTATTCCACTTGATTTATTAGATGATATAGACTTGGATTCTGTCGGTGATAGAAAATTAACGACATACGAGGTGAACTGAAATGTATTATTCAATTATAATTACAGTAGTGCTTTTGATTATTTTGACATCTTTTCAATATAGTTTTAATAAAATCATTAAACTATTAGAAGAAATTAATATCAATCTAAAATCTTTAAAAGGAAAATTCTAAAAAATATGATAAAATAATCTTAAGATTTTATTTTGGAGGCTAGGAAATGGACATTGCAAAGATGAATAAAGAAATCTTGTTGACTAAAGATGAGATTAATGCAAAAGTTAGTGAAATGGGGAAACTCATTACTGAGGATTATAAGGGAAAGAAAATAGTGGTTATATCGTTGCTGAAAGGTAGTTTTATTTTTACTGCGGATTTAATCAGAAATATAGACTTGCCCTTAGTTATTGAATTCATGATAACTTCAAGCTATGGTCATGGACATGAGTCTTCTGGCAGGGTTAAAGTGATTAAAGATGTGGATATAGATATATCTGAATATGATGTGTTGATTGTCGATGACATCATAGATTCTGGCAATACCATGAAAAACATATATGAGCTGTTGTTATCTAGGAATCCGAAGAGTTTAAAAACTTGTACACTTTTAGACAAGCCTTCAAGAAGAAGTGTAGAATTTACTGCTGATTATACAGGATTTGTAATACCAGATAAATTTATTGTAGGCTATGGTTTGAATTATGGAGATTATTATCGAAATGTCGATCATATCTTTGCTTTTGTAGAATAACTCACTTTAGGTGAGTTTTTTTATTTACATGAATAATGGGGCGCAGAAATGCGCCCTATTAATTTTTGTAGACACAGCAAATTTGTTGTTAAAAATATAACTAAATGGGTATATATTATTATGTAAACCTAAATTTTGTTAGGAGGTCATTATGGATGAATTATTGATAATGAAGATTCAAGATACTGTAGAAAAATATGGTAAAGAGAGAGAGTTTCTTATACCTATTTTAAAGAAAATACAGAAAATAAATAAATATAATTATATTCCTCAAGAGGTCAGTCAATATTTGGCAAAATATATGCAATTAAAAGAAAGTGAAGTTTATGAAGTCATTTCATTTTATGCAGAGTTTTCAGAAACACCCAGAGGAGAAAACGTTATTAAAGTGTGTGATAATACAGTTTGTAGAGTTAACAACAATAACAAAACCGTCAAGGTGCTTGAATCTCTTCTTTCTATAAAAATGGGGGAGACGACTCCGGATAAAAAATTTTCTTTGGAGTATTCACCTTGCTTTGGAGCTTGTGATATTTCACCGGCAATGAGAATCAATGGGAAAATATACGGAAATTTAGATAAAAAATCTTTGAAGGAAATTATTGAATACTATCAGGAGGTAGAATTATGAAGAAAACTATTAGTTTCATAACTGAAAATTTCAATAAATCACCTCTAGATTTGGTTGACGGTTTTCAAGGATTTCAGAGAGCTATCAATATGGAGAAAGAAGATATAATTCAAGAAATTGTTCTATCAGGATTAAAAGGAAGAGGTGGAGCAAAATATCCTACGGGTAGAAAGTTGATGCAATCTGCAGAACATCATGATAAAGAGAAGTATATAATATGCAATGCAGATGAAGGAGAACCGGGCACATTTAAAGATAGAGAGTTATTGCTACATGACCCATATGGTGTATTCGAGGGGATGCTTATTGCAGCTTTCGCAATAAATGCATCACATGGTATCTTATATTTGAGAGAAGAATACAAATATATGATAGATGATCTGAAAAATGCATTGAATCATATGAGAAACCTCAATCTTTTGGGTGATAAGATATTGAAAACCGAGTTGTCATTTGACATCAGCATATTTTTGGGAGCTGGAGCATATATCTGCGGGGAAGAGACTTCGCTTATAGAATCCATGGAAGGAAAACCTGGAAGGCCGAGAATCAAACCTCCATATACTTTGGAAAAAGGGTTGTTTTTGAAACCGACGTTAGTGAACAATGTTGCTACTTTTTCCACAATATCAGCAATTATAAGAAAAGGATATAAAGACTTTATCAAATATGGAACAGAGGAAAGCCCTGGAACAAAACTGATTAGTTTATGCGGAAATGTCAATAAACCTGGAGCTTATGAAATTCCATTCGGTATGACGATAAGAGAAATTATTTACGATATCGGTGAAGGAATCAGAAATGGAAATTCATTTAAATTTGCACAAATTGGAGGTGTTTCCGGACCGTTGGTTATGCCTAAGCATATCGATACTCCGTTTTCATATGAGGATTTAACTGAGATAGGAGTGCCTATGGGCTCGGGAGCTGTTATAGTAGTGGATTCAGATAATGATATATTAGATTATTTAGATGCGGTTCAAGCTTTTTTTAAACATGAAAGCTGTGGAAAATGTACACCTTGTCGTGAAGGAAATAGACAACTAATAAATATTCTATCAAGGTTAAGAGAAGGAAAATATTCAAAAGAGGATATAGCAAATATTGAAAAAATTGCCAAAACCATGAAATATGCATCCTTTTGCGGGTTAGGTCAATCGGCTCCTGCTGCACTGCTAAGTGCAATCGAGCATTGTCCTGAAGAAATATTCAGGGGGAGGGATTAACATGGGTGATATCAAACTTAGTATCGATAAACAAGTTGTAGTTGTTCCAGAAGGAACGACAATCTTGGAGGCTGCAAAGAGAGTTCATATAAAAATTCCTACTTTATGCAATCATCCGGATCAAACCGTGAAAGCAAATTGTAGAATATGCCTAGTTCAAATAGCTGAGGATCAATTGGTAACGGCATGCTCGACTGCTGTAAGTGAAGGGATGATTGTCGATACTAAATCAAAATTGGTCAGGGAAACCCAATTAGGAGTCCTTGAACTTATTTTGGCGAATCATGACCAAAACTGTTTGAAATGTGTTAGAAACGGCAATTGTGAACTTCAAGATCTTTGTGAAAAATTCTCTATTTCAAGAGAAGATATCGATATAGTTTCTCCTATGGATATTTCAGTGGATTCAATACCGATGGACTTGTCGAATTCAGCAATTGTTAGAGATTACAGCAAGTGTATCAAGTGTAATCGCTGTGTTGAAGTATGTAGGGAAGTACAGGATGCAAGCATTCTTGCAGGTTCTTTCAGATCTACTGATTATACAGTTCAACCGGCATATGGGAAAACTCTGTCGCAGACTCTTTGTACTTATTGTGGACAATGTCTACTCGTTTGCCCAGTCGGTGCAATTTATGAAAAAAGTGAAATTGAGCAAGTGTGGGATGCGATCGATGATCCTGAAATTCATGTCGTAGTTCAAGTTGCCCCTGCAGTTAGGGTTTCTATTGGTGAAGAATTCGGATACGCACCTGGCACTCCTGTAACCGGCAAAGTTGTCGCCGCTCTTAGGAGGATTGGCTTCGATCAAATATTCGATACAAATTTTACTGCCGATTTAACGATAATCGAAGAAGGGTATGAATTGATCGATCGGATCACCAATAATAAAACTTTACCTATGATCACTTCATGTTCACCAGGTTGGATTAATTATATGGAAGGATTTTTCCCGGAAGTGATCGATCATGTGTCGACGTGCAAATCTCCTCAACAGATGTTTGGAGCACTTTCTAAGACTTATTATGCTGATAAAATCGGTGTGCATCCTTCTAAAATTTTCACTGTTTCAATCATGCCGTGCACTGCGAAAAAATTCGAAGCAAAAAGAGAAGAAATGGCTACCGATGGAATACCGGATGTAGATGCTGTATTGACTACAAGGGAACTTGCCAAATTTATTAAAACAGTTGGTATTGATTTTAATAATATTAAAGATGAAAAATTTGATGATCCATTTGGGATATCAACTGGAGCTGCAATAATATTCGGAGCCACTGGAGGAGTTGCCGAAGCGGCCCTTAGAACTGTATATGAAGTCATTACGAAAGAGGAATTAAAAGAACTCGATTTTTATGATGTCAGGGGACTTGAAGGAATCAAGGAAGCAACGGTGAAAATCGGCGACTTGGAGGCTAAAGTTGCTGTAGCTAACGGGCTTAAGAATGCCCGCAAATTGATCGAAGAAGTCAAAAAAGGAACATCATCATACCACTTCATTGAAATAATGTCATGTCCGGGTGGTTGTATTGGCGGAGGAGGGCAACCGATTAATACTGATAAATGTATAAGAGATCAAAGAATTTGTGGAATATATTATCTCGATAAAAATATGCCTATAAGAAAATCTCATGAAAATCCATATATTAAAAAGATATATGATGAGTTTTTAGGAGAGCCGAATAGCCATATTGCTCATAAATTATTGCATACTCACTATGCTCCTAGACAAATTTAATGGAGAGCTATCATTAGCTCTCCATCCATTTTTTGAATTCTTCTTTAGGAACCATATTCCCACCTGTTGCCCATACGATATGAGTCGATTTATATGGATTTGAATTGAATTGTTCGAAAAAACTGTTTCCAAATAGAATTCCAGGCCCTGCCAAAGAAATTGCAGCAGAAGGTTCGATGTTTATATGATCTGCAATAAACACATCTTTTAGATAAGGGTAGAGGTTTCTATCTTTTAACGTATAAAAACCGGTTATCAAGTGCCCGACGGCTTTACCAACAAATCCAGAGGGTCTGCCCACCGCCAAGCCGTCTGCTTCGGTTTTATTGGTAAGACCGATATCTTTGACAGATATATTTTCGTGTTTTCCAGTAAGCACTCCTAAAAACATGCATGGGGATTCAATCGGCTCTGCAAAAAAGATATGGACATTATCGCCGAATACTTTTTTAAGACCGAAGCTGATTCCGCCTGGAGCACCACCTACGCCGCAAGGCAAATATACTATAAGAGGGTTGTATTCATCGACTGTGATATTATTTCCTTTAAGCTGTTTTTCTAATCGCAGCGCTGCAGTGGAATATCCCAAGAAAAGAATTTTAGAATTTTCATCATCCACAAAATGAGTTGTGGAATCATTCTCTGCTTGTTTTCTTCCTTCTTTGACAGCAACAGAATAATCATCGTCATATTCTTTTACTGTGACACCTTTAGATCTCAATAGATCCTTTTTCCACTGCTTTGCATCAGCTGACATATGAACTGTAACATCGAAGTTAAGAGCGGCACTCATTATTCCAATGGATAAACCCAAGTTTCCTGTTGAACCGACTGCAATTTTATACTTTGAAAAAAAATCCTTGAACTCATCATTCAGCAGTATTGAATAATCATCATCGTAAGAGAGCATATCGTTTTTAATCGCTAAATATTCAGCATGAAACAAAACTTCGTAAATTCCACCTCTAGCTTTAACTGAGCCTGATACAGGAAGGTGACTGTCGGCCTTTAAAAAATACTTTCCTGGGTAATAATTGTTTTCTTTAGTTTGCATAAGCTGTATTGTTCTTTGAATATCTATCAATTCAGATTCTATGATGCCTTCACTTTTTCTTGTTTCGGGAAAAGCTTCGGCGATAAGAGGTTTGAACCTTTGCAACCTCGCTTCAGCATCTAGAATATCATCATAATCGATATCTAGATTGTCAAATCCTGTTTTTACCGATTCGAGTGTAGTGTTTATCCAGAAAATTTCTTTGCGATTTTTCATTTGTTGAAGTATTAAGTTCATTTGTTTTCCCTCCTAATGATTCTTATACTATTATTATACAAAAAAAAGAGACTTATAAGTCTCTTAAATCGTCTAAAAGTTTAGTTTTTTCTTTAGTTTTTTCATCCTTCATTTTGATGACTTTTGCTGGAGTTCCAGCAGCTACCGCACCAGCGGGTATGTCTTCGGTTACAACAGATCCGGCGGCAACAACTGCGCCTTCTCCAATTCTAACTCCTTCTAAAACGACTGCATTTGCACCGATTAAAACGTTGTCTTCAATAATGACAGGTGTTGCACTCGGTGGTTCAAGTACGCCTGCAATAACAGCACCCGCACCGATATGTGCATTTTTCCCGATAGTTGATCTAGCACCCAGTACAGCATTCATATCTATCATTGTGCCTTCGCCGATTTCACTTCCGATGTTTATGACGGCACCCATCATAATAACGGCATTCTTTCCGATTATTACTTTATCTCTTACAATTGCACCAGGTTCGATTCTCGCTTGTATTTGCCTTGTATCCAACATTGGAATAGCTGAATTTCTTCTGTCGTTCTCTATATAATAAAAGTCTATATTATTTTCATTGTCTTCCAAAATTTCTTTGATTGCATCATATTCTCCAATCAAAATGCAAAATTCGTCGGAATTAAAAGCCAATACTTTATTGGTGGGAACATATAGTTTACCTTTCACATAAACTTTAACTGGTGTAGATTTTTTTGCATCCTTGATAAAGCGAGCAATTTCATATGGATCAGTTAAATTGTATTCCTTAGTCAAATTAATTGCCTCCCTTGATTAAATCATTCATATTGAACAATCCATTTTTTTGTTTTATTAAATACTCAGCAGCTTTCAATGATCCTTTTGCAAAAACTTTTTTTGAATGAGCTTCATGTTTGAATTCAATAACTTCATCAGTACCTGCAAATATTACAGAATGTTCTCCAACAATAGTTCCACCGCGAAGCGAGTGGATTCCTATTTCTTTTTTATCTCTTTTTGAAGCCTTTCCATATCTGCCGTGCTTATAAGTATATTCGTCGTTTTTATTTAATGAATCAGCTAATATAAAAGCTGTTCCACTTGGGGCGTCCACTTTTTTATTGTGATGTTTTTCTATTATCTCAATATCGAAATCAGTAAGCAGTGTTTGAGCTTGTTGAATTAAATGAGCTATGAGATTGATACCCAAAGAAAAATTCTTGGCTCTGAATATTGGAATTGTTCTAGAAGCATCTTTTATCAAATCCTCTTGCTTATCAGACAATCCAGTTGTAGCAATAACCAAAGGTTTCTTTTTAGCAAGGGCATAGCCAACTAGGTTGTCGGTCAATGAAAAATGAGAAAAATCTATAATCACATCGAAGTCGACATCGACGGATTCCAAGCTTGGAAAAGCGGGATAATTCTCATCACCGGTTATGTAATGGGAAACTCCAGCTGTCAATTTCAAATTTACATTGTTACTGATCTCTTCGATGAGAATTTTTCCCATGGTACCATTTGAGTCATATACTAATACTTGCATCATAATATCACCTATATCAATCCTAAAATTTTCATTTCGTTCTCAAGAACAGCTTTTCCCTTTTCACTCATGTCAATAAGAGGTAATCGTAAAGAGCCAACATTCATACCCATTAAATTCAATGCTGTTTTAACAGGAATAGGATTTACCTCCATAAATAATGAATCGATAAGAGGCTTTGTTAAAAGCTGTAATCCAGCAGCTTTTTTAATATCCCCATTTAAGAAAGCCATGACCATATCATGAGTTTCTCTCGGTATGATATTCGCTACCACAGATATTACACCGTGGCCTCCAACTGAAAGCAGTGGAACTATGTGGTCGTCATTTCCTGAGTATAAATAGAAACCGTCAGGAATGAGTCTTGCAACTTCTACTATTTGCGAGATATTGCCACTAGCTTCTTTTACAGCGGAGATATTTTTATGCTCAGCTAATTTTGCAACTGTACTTGGAAGAATATTGACTCCAGTTCTTCCAGGGACATTATATAAAATGCAAGGAATGTTTACTTCATCGGCAATCGCTGTAAAGTGTCTGACTAAACCTTCTTGAGTCGATTTATTATAATATGGCGTTACTAACAATAAGCCATCTATACCAATTTCTTCTGCCTTTTTACTTAAATGAATAGCGTGTGCAGTGTCGTTAGAACCAGTTCCTGCGATAACCGGAATTTTGCCATCAACTTCTTCTACTGCAATTTTATAGAGTTTTAATTTTTCCTCATCAGAAATAGTCGGGGATTCACCAGTTGTACCGCTTACTATAATCGCATCAGTACTGTTTTCCAAATGGAAATGCAACAATTCAACGTATCTATCGTAATTGATACTTAAATCATCATTGAAAGGTGTAACGATTGCTACACCGGAGCCTTTAAATAAACTCATGTTTTACCCTCCTGTTTTTGTTTTACAAAACCTTATCAACTAAATATTCAGCAATTTGAATAGTGTTTGTTGCAGCGCCTTTTCTGATGTTGTCTGCAACAACCCATAAATTAAGGCCACTGGCTAAACTGTAATCTCTTCTGATCCTTCCTATATATACTTCGTCGGTTCCAGCAGCATCGATAGCTAGCGGATAATTATTTTTTGTAACATCATCTACTAATATAATACCATTTTCTTTTTCGTATATCTCGAAAATATCGTCGATATCATATGGTTTCTCGAATTCGACATTGATGCTTTCGCTGTGCGAGTAGAAAACTGGGACTCTTACAGCGGTCGAAGTAATTCTCAATTTGTTGTTATGCAATATTTTTCTTGTTTCTTCTATCATTTTCATCTCTTCTTTTGTATATCCATTATCCATAAAGATATCAATGTGAGGTAAAACATTATTGGCGATAGGATGTGGATAGGCACTTAAAAGTGTATTGCCTTTCAAACCTTCCTCTAAATCTTTATATCCCTTGACACCAGAACCTGAAACAGCCTGGTATGTAGAATAT
>JAYENG010000083.1:0-5097 GCA_034721975.1 Bacillota bacterium | reverse complement strand
GTTTCAAGGCAACAACAGCTTGTATTGTAGAGCAATTGGGGTTTGCAATGATTCCGTTATGTTTTTCAATATCCTCAGGATTGACCTCGGGAACAACTAAAGGGACATTTTCGTCCATTCTAAATGCACTAGAATTATCGACTACAATAATACCTTTGCCGGAAGCTATTGGAGCAAACTTTTTACTTGTGTCTCCACCGGCTGAAAAAAGAGCTATGTCTATATCTTTATCAAAAGAAGAGTCGGTTAATTCTTCCACTGTATACTCCTTACCCATAAAAGTTATTATGTTGCCAGCAGACTTTGCCGATGCAAACAAGTATAGGTTTTTAAAAGGAAATTTTCTTTCTTCAAGCACTTTTAAAAATGTTTGGCCTACCATGCCAGTAGCGCCAACGATAGCTAAATTAATCTTCTTCATTATTATCACCTCAAAAATATTTAATAATTATTATTTGTATTAACTTACAATTATATATACAATATAGTATAGTAAATATGAAATAAATCAAGTATTTTCGGAGGTTTGAATGAATATTATACAAAATAAATTAATAAATATACAGGATGATATAATAAGATATAGAAGAGAATTGCATAAAATTCCTGAAAAAGGATTTGAAGAATATAAAACTCAAGAATATATAATAAATTTTCTTGAGAATATGAAGGTTGAATACGAGAAAATTGCAAAGACGGGAATAATTGCAATTATCAAAGGAATCAATCAGACAAAGGCTGTTGCATACAGAACAGATATAGACGGACTTGGTGTAACAGAAGAAAATGTAGCTGAATATGTATCTACCCATAATGGAATGATGCACGCTTGTGGACATGATGGGCATATGGCGATGGCTTTGGGAACTATTAAATATTTGGTGGAAAACAATGTAGTCTTAAAAGAGAACCTGGTGTTTATTTTTCAACCTGCGGAAGAGGGACCTGGAGGTGCTGAAAAAATTATAGCCGAGGGTTTATTTGAAAAATACAATATTGAAGAAATATTTGGATATCATGTTTTCCCAGAAGTCAAAGAGAATTTTTTCTCAGCTGAAAGCGGCCCTATAATGTCTAGAACTGGTGAATTCGATATCGATATTTATTCAAAAAGTGCCCATGGGGCAATGCCGCATAAAGGTATAGATGCTGCACTGATTGCTTCAGAATTGTTGGTTAAGTTCCAATCGATAATCAGCAGATGCATTGATCCGATGGAACCGGCTGTTTTAACTGTTGGACGTATTGAAGCTGGGGAAAGGCGAAATGTGATTGCAGGATATGCAAGACTTGAAGGAACTATAAGGGCTTTTAGTGAAGACATATATAATCAAATCAAAGAATCAATGAATAAATATGCAAAACATTTTGAGGATAAAAGTGTTAAAATAAACATTATTTTTAGAGATATGTATCCTGAAGTCAATAATTCGACTGACTTAGTCAAATCTTTTGAAAAGGCAGTTGGAAAAGAGAAAATAACTAATCTAAAACCACAGATGATAGCAGAGGATTTTTCTTACTATCAAAAGGTGGTCCCGGGAATATTTGTATTTTTGGGTATTAATAATGTTGAAAAAGGGTATAACAGTCCACTGCACAGTTCGACATTCAACTTTGATGAGAAAATGTTGCTGAATGGTATAGAAGCTTACCTTAGGTTTTTATCGATAAGAGGTGTAGTCGATGGAGAATAGGATCAAGCTGATTAAACTAAATGCTTATTATTTATTTGGAGCAATAATATTTTTGACTTTAGGCAATTTCCTGCAGAGTTTAAATTTTGAAATCGGTCTGATAATAACTGAGTATGTATTGGTTTTAGGATATTCATTGCTGATTGTTAAAATGAGCAAGGCGAAATTTTCTGATTATGTTCATTTTAATGATGTATCTAGAATGACTTTATTAAAAACAGTTTTAATAGTTTTATTGTCATTGCCCGTTGTAATGTTGTTGAATCTTATCACTTTGTATATCTTAGAAGTGTTGGGGAGAAGTATTTCCTATGATATACCTATAGCCAAAAATTTCGCATCGGTGATATTTCAGTTTTTCATCATATCTATTTCCGCTGGTATTTGTGAGGAAGTTTTTTTTAGAGGAGTTATTTTAAATACTTATACAGATTATTTTTCATATAAAAAAGCGATAATCATCTCTGCGTTGATGTTTGGAATGTTTCACTTCAATTTACAAAATATCCTTGGGCCGATATATTTGGGTATAGTGTTTGGATATCTCACATTAAAAACTCAATCGATCGTCCCGGCGATTTTAGGACATATGACCAACAACGGAGTAGCATATGTCATATCGTATGTGGGTTCATTTATTACAACTGAAACAGAAGGGATGATCGATGCTTCATTTTTGCTTGATTCAATTATGAGCCTTGCATTTATAGCTGTATTCTCGGTAGGCATTGTTTTGTATATTATTAAAACCATTCCCGGAAGGGATATGAATTTAAAAGATAGACAAGTTGAAGATCATAAGAAAAGGGAGTTTATTCCTTTGGTGATTACAATAGTATTATACATTGGTTATTCGACATATATCTTTTTTTAGGAGACGTATATGAAGAGTTATAAAAATTTATCTGAAATTTATGATCAATATATGGATGATTATGATTATAATTCAGTTATAAATTCATTCGAAGAGATTTTAAAAGAGAATAAAGTACGAAAGATATTGGATTTGGCTTGTGGAACCGGAAATGCTTCAATAGAGCTTTATGAAAGAGGATATATAGTTACTGGGATCGACTTATCTGAAGAAATGTTAATGAAGGCCAGTGAAAAAACTCTTGAAAAAAATTATAAAGTCAAGTTCATGTCTGGAGACATGAGATATTTTAATGTAAAATCTGAATTCGATGCAATTATATCATTGACTGATGGGTTAAATTATATGCTCGACAAGGAAGATTTAACAAAGGTGTTTGAAAGGGTATATGACCATCTGAACAACGGTGGAATCTTCATATTCGATATGAGCACAATATATAAATTTGAAAACTTGATCGGTAATAGTACTTTTGCTGAAAACGATGAAAATTCATCGTATATATGGGAAAACTATTATGATGAAGAAAAACAAATTCTAGAATTTGATGTGACTGTGTTTACAGAGGTAAGGAATAATCTCTTTGAGCGAAAAACCGAGAGTCACATTCAAAGAGGGTATGAAGAGAGTTGCATTGAAGACTTATTGATGCAATCAGGATTTGAAGTAATAAAGGTATTTGGAACAAAGGAAAGTATTGAAGAATCAGATAGGATATTTTACATCGCAAGGAAAAACATATAAAATTTCGGAGGGGAAAAATGGGAAAAATTACAGTGGCTTTAATTGGCGATAATACAAGAGTGTATATTTCCGATACAACCGATATGGTCGAGGAAGCCAGAAAAATACATGGTACACTTCCTGTTGCTACAGCTGCGCTAGGAAGAAGCATAACCGCTGCAAGTATTATGGGAAAGATGTTAAAGGGAGATAAAGAAAAACTTACATTTCAGATAAAAGGAACAAATTTGATTAAATCCATTGTAGCTGTTTCATGGTCGAATGGTAATGTGAAGGCATATATATCAGATCCTCAGATTGACATTGAAGATCATGACAATAAGAAGTTAAATATAGGTGGAGCGATAGGAAAAGACGGTGAATTGATCATAATAAAGGACTTAGGTTTAAAAGATCCGTATATAGGACGTGCACCACTCGTAAGCGGGGAAATTGCAGAGGATTTAGCCAAGTACTATTTGGATTCTGAACAACAGCCGTCGATTGTTTCATTAGGGGTTTTAGTAAATAAAGACTTGAGTGTGAAATCGGCAGGTGGATTCATTGCTCAGACAATGCCTGATATTACGGAAGAGGAAATTGTATTGTTGGAAGATGCGGTTTCTAAAATGAAGCCGATTTCTACTATTCTTAGAGATTATGAATCTCATAAAGAAATGCTGGAAGTGCTTTTCCCGAATATGGACATAAAAATTCTTGAGACGTATGAAACGGCTTTGAAATGCGATTGCAGCAAAAAGAAGTTAGAGAGTGCGTTGATTACTCTTGGACCTGACGATATTAAAGAAATGTTGGATAAAGATAATGGAGCAGAACTCCATTGTCATTTTTGCAACACATATTATAAATTTGATTATGATGAGTTGAAAAAAATATATGAATTGACCAAAGAATAATAATATTGTATTATGTATTAGCTATATGCAACCTTTATGGTTGCTTTTTTGATGAAATAGGTGATTTTATGAAAAGAGCCAAGGCGATAATAGTATCTCATAAAGCTGATGAAAGACTCGTTGAGTTTTTTCAAGAGTTGGATTTAGAAGTGATTTTAACAAAAGAAAATAAATTTGTTTATGAGGCTGTATCGGATCATCCGGATTTATTTGTTTTTCAAGATAAATCGAGATATATCATCGAACCGAATATGTATGACTATTATGTCGATCGGTTGAAAAAATTCAATATTGAAATAATCAAAGGTAAAAAGAGTATTGGATTCAAGTATCCTGAGAATGTCCTTTACAATTCTGTAGTTATAAACGGTATATTAATAGGTTCAAAATATAACGATGATTCGATTCAAGATTATTATGATGAAAAAATATTGGTAAAGCAGGGATATACCAAATGTAATGTTTTACAGGTGGATGATGAAAGTTTTATAACAACCGATGTCGGGATTTACAACAATACTAAATGTGTATTTGATGTTTTGCTTATTGAACCGAGAGGAATACTTCTAGATCAAATGGAGTACGGTTTTATCGGTGGAACAGGTGGTAAAATATCTGAAAGTGAAATGATTTTCACTGGAAATATTGAATTGCTTGAGGATTATGAAAAGATAAAAGAATTTATCGAGTCGAAAAACATAAAAATTCACTATCCTGTGGATACTGAATTGACTGATTTGGGAAGTATCATACCGATATATTAGGAGTGATTGTAATGATAGAAAAATTGTTGTTTTTAAGTTTGATCGGGGCGCTGATAGGATATTCTACAAACGTTATTGCTATAAAATTATTATTCAGACCTTATGAACCTACAAAATTTTTT
>JAYENG010000082.1:11491-17105 GCA_034721975.1 Bacillota bacterium | reverse complement strand
AAATGATACCATTGTTGTTTTCGATAGAGTCAGAGAGAATGTAAAGAAAATGAGAAAGAGCAGTTTTGCTGAAATAGCTAATGAAAGCCTTAGTCAAACATTGACTAGAAGCATCAATACTTCATTGACTACATTGTTGGTTATCGGCAGTCTATACGTTTTAGGGGTAGATGCGATTAAAGAATTTGCTTTCCCTCTCATGGCTGGAATTATTGTCGGTACATATTCATCGATCTTTATAGCTAGTCCTTTATGGGCATATTTAAAAAATAAGACAAAAAAATTGAATTACAAGAAAGCGTAGGTGAAATTTATGCAAATTACATTTATTTTTTCAATGATTTTTGCGGTGGTTATTTCAGTTTTTGCACTGGCGAATGCTTCACCGGTGACTATTAGTTTGATTTTTAAGACATATGAATTGTCACAAGCAGTAGTCATACTTATATCTGCAGTTATTGGAGCTGTAGTTGTATTCTTGCTGAATTTAGTTTCAAAAGCGAAATCTGCAATGAAAAATAAAAATTTGACGAAACAGATTAGAGAATTAGAGATTCAATTAAAAGATTGTCAGAAGCAATTGGAAGAGACAAATGAACAAGTTGTTGAAGAAGATGGAATTGTTACTGAAAATAATGAAATGGTGATTTAATGAATTTTCAAAGAAATCTTTGGATTGAAAATAAAATTGATTCTGATTCATCAAAAAAACTGGCCCAGAAATTGGGTCTAGTTTTGCCTATAAGTGATTATCTAGTAGACAAAGGAATTACCAGTGAAGATAATGCATTGAAATTTCTTTATCCCACATACGAAGAAATAAATAAAATAGAAATATTCAATGGCATTGAAGAAGCTTCAGAAGTAATAATGAAAAACATTAAAAACAAGAAAGATATTATGATTTACGGAGATTATGATGTCGACGGAATCACAAGTACAGTTATTCTATATAAGTATTTAAAAAAACTTGGTGCAAAAGTAAATTATTTTGTGCCTGATAGGCATTCGGACGGGTATGGACTGAGTAATGAAGCACTGGATACTATAATCGATGAATTTGATTTGTTGATTACAGTGGACTGCGGGATAACATCTGTTGTAGAAGTAGATTATTTGAATGAAAAGGAAAAAGAAGTCATTATCACAGATCATCATGAACCGAAATCTGAAATACCTAATGCGATTTTAGTAAACCCGAAATTAGATAAAAATGCATTTCATGATTATGCGGGTGTTGGAGTTGTTTACAGGCTGCTTCTTGAATTAGAGAAAATAACTAGTATACCTTTAGAGAAGGATTATCTTATTTTTGCAGCAATAGGTACTGTGGCAGATTTGATGACATTGACTGAAATCAACAGATTGATAGTCAAAGTGGGGTTGGAAAATTTCAAAAACCTAAATAATGTTGGACTTAAAGAATTAGTCAAACAGTCAAATCTAAAATTGGATGAAATAACATCATCCAATATCGCTTTCAATATCGCACCGAAGATCAATGCGTCTGGAAGGCTTAGTACAGCAATGAAGGCAATTGAATTGTTTATTACCGATAACGATGGAACTGCCGAGAAGATATCAAAAGAATTATGCACACTCAATGAAGAAAGAAAAACTATAGAGTTGGATATCTTGGAAGAGGCAAAAAAACAGGTAAAAGCAGACGAAAAATTCATATTGGTAAAAGGTGAAAATTGGAATGACGGTGTGATAGGCATTGTCGCCTCAAAATTAGTTGATGTTTATAGAAAACCGACTATTGTATTTACTCAAAGAAATGGTATATTGAAAGGATCAGGGCGAAGTATAGGCCGATTCAACCTGTTAAAAGCTCTAGAATCTTCACAGAGACATTTTCTGCGATTCGGCGGGCATCAATTTGCAGCGGGGCTTAGCCTTGAAACGAGCGAATATGACGATTTCAAGAGTGAAATACTTGAATACACAAATGATTATTTAACTGAAGAAGATCAACAGGTGAAGTTGAAGTATATCAGCCAAATCAATTCGAAACATATAAAGCGAGAATTTTTGAGACAAATCAATCTATTATCTCCGTTCGGCATAGGGAACAGTAAGCCGCTTTTCGCGATAAAAAATGCATATGTTGAAAATTTAAAGATTGTAGGGAAAGAAAAATCTCATTTGAAATTGAATTTGAATATTGATAATAGAGTTATCGGAGCCATTGGATTCAATCTAGCGTCAAAAGGTGACCAGATAAAAAAGAATGATGAAGTGGATCTGATATGCACTTTAGACAAGAATGTGTATTTAGGAGTAGAGTATATCAATCTATATATAAAAGACATAAGATTGAATGCTGAAATGCAGAGAAAAGAAAGTGATATAATCGATGATGTTTTCAATTATCATAAAAACAAAAAAAATATAAATTTTCAAGCTGAAATTATTAACAGTCTTCCAAACAGAGAATATTTAGTGAAATTTTATAAATTGTTATCGAAAGAAAAAGTATTGTTGATAAAAAAAGAAAACGTTGTAGATAATAAAATGATAATGTTTATAAGCGGAAAAATATTCAGTGATTTGGGATTTGTTACATTTGCAGAAAACAGCGAATTTGCCGAGATAAAAATAAAGAATCATAATCAAAAAAACAAGATGAGTTTAAATGATTCTCAAACATATAGAAATACTATTAAAATTATGGAGGATATAAATGGATATTAAAGAAAAAATCAGGGTTATCGAAGACTTTCCAGTAGAGGGAATCAGTTTTAAAGACATTACAACTTTATTGTCTGACGGGGAAGCGTTTAATTTCAGTATTAATGAAATGATCAGGATGATAGGTGATTTGGAATTTGATGTGATTGTCGCTCCTGAAGCCAGAGGATTTTTGATAGGATCTCCAATTTCGTTTCAAATGAAAAAACCATTTGTCCCTATTAGAAAAAAAGGCAAGTTGCCGTTTGAAACATTGACATATGAATATGAACTTGAATATGGGACTGATATTCTCGAGGTTCATAATGATGCAATAAAACCTGGGGACAGGGTTCTTATAGTCGATGATCTGTTGGCAACGGGTGGAACAGTCAAAGCCATAGTAGAAATGGTCAAAAAACTCGGCGGAGAAGTTGTGGGTCTTGAATTTTTAATAGAATTGGATTTCCTTAAGGGTAGAGATTTATTAAAAGAATATCGAGTTGAAAGTTTAATCCAATACTGATGATAAACCTTCTGTACTTGCTATAGAAGGTTATTTATTTGAATTTAATATTATATTTGTTTTATTTAATATTTATATTATAATGATATGTATATATTTATTTAGAAGGTGCTACTATGAACATCGAATCATATATTGATCAATTATTAAAATTCAATCCTAATTATGACCTTAACAATATTATTAAAGCCTATAAATTTTCAGAAGAAGCTCATAAAGGTCAATTTAGAAAATCTGGAGAACGCTATTTTATTCATCCTGTTGAAGTTTCGATTATTTTAGCAGAATTGGAATTAGATGAAGTATCGATTATAGCGGGCTTGCTTCATGATGTCGTAGAAGACACTGAATACACTTATAGTGATATTGAAAAGATGTTTGACAAATCAACTGCGGATATAGTTGATGGCGTGACAAAACTTGGACAGATCAGTTTCGATTCAAAAGAAGAGCAGCAAGTTGAGAATTTAAGAAAAATGTTTTTGGCTATGGCTAAAGATATTCGTGTGATTTTGATAAAACTTGCGGATAGATTACATAATATGCGAACGTTGAAATTTATGACTGAAGAGAAGAAAAAAGAGAAAGCCGAGGAAACTCTTGAAATTTACGCGCCGATAGCCCATAGGTTGGGAATCAGTAAAATAAAATGGGAATTGGAAGATTTATCTTTATTATATATCGATCCGGTTAAATATTATGAACTCATAGCAAGAGTAAATAAGAAAAGAGCCGAAAGAGAATCGTTAATTAAGAATGTTATAAATAGAATTGAAATTGAATTGAAAGAAACAAACATACCTTGTGAAATAAACGGTAGACCGAAACATTTTTATAGCATATACAGGAAAATGACCTATCAAAACAAACATTTCGATGAAATATTTGATTTGACTGCTATTCGAGTTATCGTAGATTCGGTTAAAGATTGCTATGGTGTTTTAGGTGTTGTTCATACGTTGTGGAAACCTATTCCTGGTCGTTTCAAGGATTATATAGCTATGCCGAAGCCTAATATGTATCAGTCTCTTCATACGACGGTAATCGGCGAAAATGGAGAACCGTTTGAAATTCAAATAAGAACCAAAGAAATGCATAAAATAGCTGAATTCGGTATTGCTGCCCACTGGAAATATAAAGAGAATAAATCCAATGACGATATTGGAGACAGATTGACGTGGGTTCGTCAAATGATGGAATGGGATAGAGATATGGAGAATCCAAGTGAGTTTATGGAGTCTTTGAGGCTTGATGTTTTTAATAGTCAAGTTTATGTTTTCACGCCAAATGGGGAGGTTGTCGAATTGCCTGATGGTGCTACCCCGGTTGATTTTGCATATAAAATACATTCAGCAGTCGGGAATAAATGCGTGGGATCAAAGATAGACGGTCGGATAGTACCTTTGAACTTCAAATTAAAAAATGGAAACATAGTAGAAATAATGACATCGAAGAGTTCAAATGGACCAAGTAGAGATTGGCTGAATTTTGTAAAAAGCACACAAGCAAGAAGCAAGATAAAGCAGTTTTTCAAAAAAGAAAGACGCTCCGAAAATATAGAAAATGGAAAAGAGATTTTAGAAAGAGAAATCAAAAGACAAGGATTAATGCCGAAGAAAGTTCTTGTTCAAGATTATTTAAGTCCCTTATTAAGGAGATTGAGCTGTAATACAATTGAAGATTTGTTCGCTGGAATTGGTTATGGCGGGATTTCAACAGCGCAGGTTGTTCCTAAGTTAAAAGAAAGATACGCAGAACTTCATAAAAAAGAAATTGATGAACATAAAGAAGTTGTGATAACTCATGAAGATAGAAAAAAAACAAACAAACAAGGTGTGAGAGTTAAAGGCGTAGATGATATGCTTATAAGATTTGCTAAATGTTGTAACCCTGTTCCAGGAGACGAAATAATTGGATTTATCACTCGTGGAAGAGGTGTGACTATACACCGTTCGGATTGCACTAATTTTGAAAAAACACAAGATGCTAAAGAAAGGTATATTGAAGTCGAGTGGATCAATGATGAATCATCGACATATTCATCAGAAATCAAAATTATTGCCAATGATCGTAGAGGATTGATTTCAGAAATAACTGCAGTTGTATCTGAACAAAATCTCATTGTCAAAGGATTGAACGCAAAGGTAAATGACGATGGTATGGCAACTGTAAATGTTTCATTAGAGATATCGGATATTAAACAACTTAATAAACTTATTCATAAAATTAAAATCTTGCATGATGTAATAAATGTTAAGAGAGTTAAATCATAAGGGGGAAATATGAGAGCTGTTGTTCAAAGAGTAAATCAAGCAAAAGTCTCAGTAAATGATGAAATATACAGTGACATGAAAATGGGACTTCTTGTATTGCTTGGTGTGGGGAATGAAGATACCATTGAAGATGTAGAGTATA
>JAYENG010000082.1:0-11481 GCA_034721975.1 Bacillota bacterium | reverse complement strand
ATGAAGATGAAAAAATGAATTTGTCATTGTCTGATGTAAACGGTGAATTGATGGTTGTGTCGCAATTCACTCTATACGGGGATACTAGAAAAGGTAGAAGACCGAGTTTTATAAATGCGGCAAGACCAGAACTTGGGAACGAGTTATATGAAAAATTTGTTGAATATGCAACTAATAAAGGTTTTGATGTGAAAACCGGTAAATTTCAAAATCATATGGTTGTTGGTCTTGATAATGACGGTCCGGTTACGATTTTAGTAGACAGCAAAAAAATATTTTAGGTGATGTTATGATAAGAAAATTTGTATTAGGAAGTTACGGTGTAAATTTATATGTAGTATATGATGAAATTGAAAAGAAAGCAGCAATCGTCGATCCGGCGATATACGATTCTAAAGTTGTCAAGTTTATAGATGGTTTAAACTTAAAAGTGGAATATATCATTTTAACTCATGGACATGGGGACCATTTGCTCGGAATCGATAAATATAAAGAAAAATACAAATGTGAGATAACAGCTCATAAATCAGAAAAAGAGTTGTTGAGTAATGGTGATTTGAATTTTTCAAAAAGAATGTCTGGTGAGTCGATAACCATCATTCCCGATAAATGGTTAAAGGAGGATGACATGATTTCTATCGGCGGAATAGATTTGAAAGTCATTCATACTCCGGGTCATACTAAAGGCGGAATTTGCCTGTTGAATGATGATTTTCTTATTTCAGGGGACACGCTGTTTTACAGTTCTATAGGCCGACATGATTTATATGGCGGAAATTATGAAATATTGATGCAATCGATTATTAAAAAATTGATGAAATTAGATGATGATTTGATTGTCTACCCAGGTCATGGAAGTGAAACTACGATTGGCTTCGAGAGGAACAACAATCCTTTTATAAAGAAAGAAATGAAATGATTCGGCTAAGAAATATTCCAAATAGACTGCAATACGATTTCATACACATTTCGAAATTGTTTTTTGAAAATGTACAATTCACTGAAGAAATAATTGATGATGGTTATGTTATAGAGATTGTTCAAAATGATGATGAAGCTAAAATTTCATTGTTTTTTGATGGGAAAATCGCAAGTGAAAGAATTTCAAACATTAAAAAAAACGCTGTTAAATTAGCTCTATATGATGTATTGAGCACTATAAGGGAGAGCAAAAGCGAATACGGCATTTTAGTTGGAGTCAGACCTATAAAGATCGTTCATAAGTTGCTTGACGACAATGAAGATATTGATGAAATCAAGTTGATATTGGAGAGAGATTACAAAATAAGCTTTGAAAAAATAGAATTGCTTATTGAAGTGGCGTTGAAAGAGAGAAATTTGATTTTTAAAGATTTCGATGCAATCAGTCTATACATCGGCATACCGTTTTGCCCTTCTATTTGCACTTATTGCAGTTTCCCATCAAATGATATCAATAAAAAAGCGAAATTGGTCAATCCGTATATGGAATATTTGATCAAAGAAGTGAAAGAGACGTTTGAATTGTTAAAAAAATCTGATAGAAGAGTCGACAATATATATGTAGGTGGCGGTACACCGACATCTATTTCCAACGAACAATTGGGAATGCTGTTAAAGACAATAGATGAATATATAAATCCAAATGATTTAAATGAATATACCATCGAAGCTGGAAGACCCGACACTATAACATATGAAAAATTGGAAACAATAAAAAAATACGGCATAACGAGGATATGTTTGAATCCGCAGAGCATGAACAACAAAGTGCTTGAGAAGATTGGAAGAAATCATACAAGAGAAGATATTTTGAATGCGTATGAAATGGTTGAGGAATTCAACTTCGATTCTGTCAACATGGATTTGATAGTGGGGCTTCCTGAAGATACAACCGAGAGTTTGAAAGCAACCGTCGATGAGGTTATATCAATGAAACCAGAAAACATAACGGTCCATACATTGGCGATAAAAAAAGCTTCTCATATAAAAAACAACCAAGGTGAATACAATTTAGCTAAAAGTGATGAAATACACAAGATGCTATTATATGTCAAGAAGAAAATGGATGAAAACGGTTATGGTCCTTACTACCTTTATAGGCAGAAAAACATTCTAGGAAATTTTGAAAATATCGGTTATGCCCTAAAAGGAAAAGAATCGATATATAATATGAGAATAATCGAAGAAAGACATAATATTCTGGCTTTAGGAGTAGGAGGAGTATCGAAAAAGATAATCGATTATGATTATTTTATCAGAATTCCTAATTTTAGGTCTGTAGAAGATTATATCGGCAGATTCGATGAAATAATTGACAAAAAGAAAAAATTCTTAAACTTGACATAGCCAGTGTTATAATTTATTATCTTTATAATAGAATAAATTGGTCGAGGAAAGAGTAACAAATATAGAATATGTAGAGATTCAAGTATTGGTGAGAACTTGATTATTTTAAATTTGTGAATGACACCTCAATAAGACTTACTCAATGAGAGGGTTTTACCAATTAGGGTGGCACCGCGATTAATACTCGTCCCTAAGTCATAGGGGCGTTTTTTATTTATTTGAGGAGGCAAAGATGATTAATAAACCTAAAGGAACAATGGATAAATTACCTCGAGATATTGAAAAATGGCGTTATGTTGAAGAAAAGTTTAGAGAAGTTTGTCATCGCTTCGGTTTCAAAGAAATTAGAACACCTTTATTTGAATATACGAAGTTATTTAAAAGGGGAGTTGGAGAAACAACAGATATTGTAAAAAAGGAAATGTTCAGTGTTATTAGTGATGCAAACTTAAAAAAATATAGTAATGGTCGTTTTGACCTAGATAAAAAAGGTTTTACATTAAAGCCTGAAGGTACAGCTCCAGTCGTTAGAAGTTTTGTTGAAAATAAACTATATGCTGATTCTCAACCGACCAAATTGTTTTATATTACACCATGCTATAGGAATGAAAATCCTCAAGCAGGTAGACTAAGAGAATTTCATCAATTCGGAATAGAGACTTTCAGTTCTGATAGCGCAATGACCGATGCGGAAATCATTGCCGTAGCTATCAGGTTTCTTGACGAATTAGGTATAAAAGATGTTAAACTAAAAATAAACAGTGTTGGATGTAAAAAATGCAGACCCGTTTATAATCAAGCTATAAAGGATTATTTAGAGCCGAGGTTAGACAAATTTTGTCCTGCTTGTCAGGAAAGGTACGAGACCAATCCGCTGAGAATCCTAGATTGCAAGGTTGAAACTTGTCAGAGCGAACTTGTAGAAGTGCCTAAAATTACAGATCATTTATGTGATGATTGTAAAAATCATTTTGAAATGCTCAAGAAATCACTGGAAGCGTTCGGCATAGAATATGAAGTAGATTATAAGATTGTAAGGGGACTTGATTATTATACAAAAACTGCTTTCGAGATTATAACAGAAAACATAGGTTCTCAATCCACTATTTGTGGTGGAGGAAGATATGATGGTTTGGTACAAGAAATCGGAGGACCGGAAGTTACGGGAGTTGGATTCGGACTTGGAATTGAAAGATTGATAATGACTTTAGAAGCTGAAGGGATTTCTTTTCCTAAAGAAAACACCATGGATGTATTTATTGTGATTTTAGGGGACAAGCCGAAATTAGAAGGGCTAAAAATAATAAACAAACTTAGAAGCAATGGAATTTCAGCAGACTTCGATCATTTAGAGAGAAGTTTAAAAGCTCAAATGAGATATGCGAACAAGATGGAATCTAAATTCACAATAATACTTGGAGAAAATGAAATTGAAAATGGGACTGTAAACATTAAAAACATGTTGACTAGTGAGCAGATTGAAGTGAAAATAGAAGATATTGCAGAAAAAACCAGTGAATTATTAGGAGGTAAATAGATGGCTGAAATGCTGGATGATTTTAAAAGAAGTCATTATTGCGGAGTACTCAGGGAAAGCGATATCGACCAAAGAGTGACTCTTATGGGATGGGTGCAAAAAAAGAGAAATTTGGGTGGACTGATATTCGTAGATTTAAGAGATCGCGAAGGCTTGGTCCAAATTATATTCGATACAGAAGTATCAAAAGAAGCCTTCGATAAAGCCAATGGCATCAGAGGAGAATTTGTAATTGCAATTCAAGGAAAAGTAAAAATGAGAGAATCGATCAATGACAGAATTCCGACTGGTAAAATTGAAGTATTTGCCGATGAATTGAAAATATTATCAGAATCTGAAATTCCACCGATTCATATTAATGACGAAGATAACGCGGGAGAAAATTTAAGACTAAAATATCGCTATTTGGATTTAAGAAAAGCAAAAATGCAAAAGAAATTGATTTTTAGAAATAAGGTTGCCAAGGCAGTTAGAGATTTCTTCGATGAAGAAGGATTTATCGATATAGAGACACCATTTTTGAATAAACCAACACCTGAAGGTGCAAGAGATTATTTAGTGCCTTCTAGAGTGAATCAAGGACATTTTTATTCTTTGCCGCAATCACCACAGATATTTAAGCAATTGCTGATGGTATCGGGATTTGATCGTTATTACCAAATTACAAAATGCTTTAGAGACGAAGATTTAAGAGCGGATAGACAACCCGAGTTTACTCAGATAGATGTTGAAATGTCATTTGTGAACATGGAAGATGTAATCAGCATCAACGAAAAAATGATTAAAGAGGTCTTTAAAAAGACAATGAATGTTGATTTGGAGATTCCATTTAAAAGAATGACTTATGATACTGCTATGGAAAATTACGGTAGTGATAAACCGGATTTAAGATTCGGTTTCAAGCTTGAATCGATTGACGATATTGCTGAAAAATCATCATTCAAGGTATTCAGTTCGACTATTGAAAATGGCGGAACGGTTAGAGGAATCAATGTAAAAGGGTATGAATCCAGCTTTACTCGTAAAGATATAAGCAAATTGGAAGAATACGCGAAAACAGTTGGAGCAAAAGGTCTTGCTTGGATGAAGTTCAAAGATGGAGAAGTGTCATCACCAATTGCAAAATTCTTTAGTGGTGATGAAATCGAGGAATTGAAAAAGGTGTTTTATGCTCAAGATGGCGACTTATTATTATTTGTAGCTGATAAAAAGAATGTCGTTTTAACTGCATTGGGAGCTTTAAGAGTGGAGATTGCAAAAAAAGTGAATATCATTGATGAGGATGAACTTAATTTTCTTTGGGTTACAGAATTCCCGGTATTTGAATATGATGAGGAAGAAGATAGATATGTCGCCAAACATCATCCTTTCACATCTCCAATAGATGAGGATCTTCATTTATTGGAAACCGAGCCACATCTAGTAAAAGCCAAAGCGTATGACATAGTATTGAATGGTGTTGAAATTGGTGGGGGAAGTATTAGAATACATGACTCTAAGCTTCAAAATCGTATGTTTAAAGCACTTGGCTTAAGTGACGAAGAGGTTCAAGAAAAATTTGGTTTCTTGATTGAAGCATTTAGATATGGAACTCCCCCACATGGTGGAATTGCATATGGACTAGACAGGTTGGTAATGCTTATGACTAAATCGGAGAGCATTAGAGAAGTTATTGCATTTCCTAAAACTCAAAATGCTACTTGTATGATGTCGAACGCACCAGGGTTGGCGGAACAAAAACAATTAGACGAATTAAGTATAAAGTTGAATGCGGGTGAATAGTAATGGGGAGAATTGGTAAAATAATAAATTTAAATGATGATGTTGCAGTTGTTTCAATGCATGCAAACGATGGATGTGGTGATTGCAATGCATGTAGTCTTGGAGCGGATGATTCTGTTCAAATAATGGATGCAGTTAATAATATTGGTGCAAAGTTGGGGGATACAGTTGAATTTGATATGGAAATTCCCTCACTGTTGAGTGCAGCATTTATTGCGTATGTCATACCGCTTATAACAATGGTAGGTAGTATTGCATTATCGATTTTTATATTAAAGAATAATGGTTATATAAAAAATGCTGAATTATATGCTTCTATCATTGGATTCGTCACATTATTTTTAACGTTGTTGGTTATAAGATTATTTGATGATAAAATGAAAAAGAGTAAACGCTTTATAGCTAAAATAAATAGAGTGGTTATTAAATCTAATCAGGAGGTGTTCTTAAATGTTAAGAAATAAATGCCGTAAATTGGAATCATGTGACAAGGAAGTTTTCGATGCAATCAGTAATGAATACGATCGGCAGGTGAATGGCATCGAGCTCATAGCATCTGAAAATATTGTTTCTCCAGCTGTACTAGACGCGATGGGTAGTGTGTTTACTAATAAATATGCCGAAGGTTACCCTGGAAAAAGATACTATGGCGGCTGTAAATATGCAGATGTAGTAGAGGATCTGGCAAGAGATAGAATGAAAGAATTATTTGGAGCGGAGCATGCAAATGTGCAACCTCATTCTGGTTCGCAGGCAAATATGGCAGTTTATATGTCAGTGTTGAAACACGGGGATGTTGTGTTGGGCATGAGTTTGACACATGGGGGTCATTTAACTCACGGATCTCCTGTTAATTTTTCTGGAAAATCATATAAATTCGTTTCTTACGGAGTTGATGAGGAAACAGGATATATTGATTATGATGAAGTAAGAAAAATAGCTTTAGAGAATAAACCGAAAATGATTGTTGCAGGAGCTAGTGCATATTCTAGAGTTATCGATTTCAAGAAGTTTAGAGAAATCGCTGATGAAATCGGTGCTTATTTTATGGTGGATATGGCTCACATCGCAGGATTGGTAGCTGCAGGTTATCATCCGAATCCTGTGGAATATGCTGATTTCGTTACGACGACCACTCATAAAACACTGAGAGGCCCTAGAGGTGGAGCGATTCTTTGTAAAGAAAAATATGCTAAAGGTGTAGATAGGACAATTTTCCCTGGAATTCAAGGCGGTCCGCTGATTCATGTTATCGCAGCAAAGGCTGTAAGTTTTAAAGAAGCTCTTTCTGATGATTTTAAACTTTATCAAAAGAATGTTATCGATAACACTAAGGGCCTATGTGATGCACTAATCGAAAAAGATTACAAAATAGTATCAGGTGGCACAGATAATCATGTATTCTTGATGGATTTAAGAAACAAAGGCATTACTGGAAAAGTAGCTGAAAAATTATTAGGTGAAGTTGAAATTACAGTTAATAAAAATACAGTTCCTAAAGAAACTGAATCGCCATTTGTCACTAGTGGTGTTAGAATTGGAACTGCTGCAGTGACAACGCGCGGAATGGATATAAAGGATATGGAAGCGATTGCTGAAATAATCGATTTGACATTGACGCAAAAAGGTGATGTTGAAGAATTGAAAAATAGAGTTACCGAGTTGGCACAAAAATATCCATTGTTCTAATAAATTGATAACTGGCTATCATGCCAGTTATTAAACCAACATATATGTTAAACATTTCACATGGAGGCGAAATATGAGTACAAAAAAATTAGTTCAAACAGCGTTATTTTTAGCAATTACATTGATGTTTTAAATTGGCTTAGGACCATTTTCACAGCCATTGGTAGGACCGGCAGTAAATATGATGCTGATAATCTCTACACTATTGATAGGACCGATTTATGCAGTCATAATAGGATCATTGACACCGATTATCGCTTTGGCGGTAGGAGTTATAAAATTGCCGATTTTAATTCCGATCATTATCATAAGTAATGCATTGATTGTTTCAATCTTTGGGATAGCTAGAGAAAAGCAGCTTGTCAACAAGGTGAGTTTCTTGGTTCTAGGTGCTAGTGCCAAATTTACTTTTTTAGCACTTAGCGCAAGATATATATTGAAATTCTTTTTACCGAAGGTACCGCCTCAAATTATCGTTGCATTTACATGGCCGCAATTGACAAATGCTTTGATAGGCGGGGTGCTGGCGTTGATTGTTTACAGCGCGTTGCCCAAGAATTTAAAAGAATAAAGATAGAAAAAGAGAATGTCATAGACGTTCTCTTTTTTGCAATAAAAGATCATTCAATGATATAATATAAACTTAATAGAGTTAGAGAGGGGACAATCATGATTAAAAGATACGAAGGAACAGGAAGAATGAGCCGAGTGGTGGAGTACAATGAAATTCTGTATTTATCAGGTGTAACAGATGGAAATTCAAAAGATGTCGAAGCCCAAACTGAAGGTGTTTTGAAAAAAATAGATGACTTGCTTCAAAAATACGGTTCAGACAAAAAACATATTTTATCTATAACCATTTATCTAAGCGACATATCATATTTCGATAACATGAATAAAATATGGGATTCATGGGTTATAGAAGGTTGTGAGCCGGCGAGAGCTACTGTCGAGGCAAAATTGGCAAGAGAACACCTTTTAGTTGAAATGAAAGTTGTTGCTGTCAAAGCATAAAAAAGCAGTATATGCAGTTTAGAGAAGGTTACTTTTCTAGGCTGCTATTTTATTTGACCGGCAACGGATAATCTCTATTGATTGCTTCTTTGTATACTTCAATTTGATAATTTCTATCGATTTGAGCAGAAATTATAATCAATGAATCTTCTACTAATTGACCCCATGTTTTTTCACTTGAACTCTCTCTCGATATACCTTCTTTAGGAGGTGGACTTATATATTATAACGATGCTTTCCCTTCAGTTCTATATTTATCTTCCTTGAATGGGGAACCATTCATTTCAACAAACAAAGACTCTCGTTATGATCGTGTTTTCATATTATAAAGGAATTAGACGTCAATTTATTAGATTTATGCGAGACCTTTTATTTGAAATACATAAATCCGGTAGAAGGTATTTTTTATACATTATTCACCTAATATAATACATAAATAGTATTTCATGATATTTATGTATTATAAATGTTTTATGCATCAAACAAAGTCTATTCCAAATATGGTTTTACAGAACCAATTTGTGGTAAAATGATATAGAAAGTAAGTCTGTTAATAAATTATTAGACTGTTGCAGGGAAGCGTAACCAGAGACGCAGAATTCTGGTAATAGAATAACCTTCTATTAAATCGGCTGCATACACGAGTAGCAAACTTGTTTGCGACTAGTGCGTTTTGCATACTGAAGCCATTTTTCAAGAGGTCTCTTGCTTTCCGAAACAGGAGAACCGGTGAAATCTGTAAAGGTTCTATTGCAGGAATTGCAATGATATCTTTGCTTGCCGTGGGATGTGCCATATCGACAGACTTCATGATTGCCGCAATGAGGAGAAACTCTTCCTTTACTGAAACGATGCTCTTTGATTTCATTCTTAATTTCCGATGCATCGAAATCAGAAGTAAGAAGATCCTCGAGAGTACTATAGAGAATTTCTTTTTCGTGATGGCTTAGAGTATAAATTTCATTGAGTACCAAATCGAAAGTAGACATAACAATGGTCACCGCCTTTCAGAGTGTTCCTATTGTTATTATGCATGTGAACGTTAGTTCTCAAGTGGAATTACCAACACGCTTTGCTAACAGAGCCTAATAGAAAAGTTACTCACTAAAGATTAAATGTTATAAATTCTTGAGAAATAGATTTGTGGAGATGTATTTATATGATTAAAATTGGTATTTGTGATGATGAAAAAAATATATGCAGTAGTTTGGAGACGATTATTGAAGAATATATGAAGAATAAAAATATTCAATACGGAATAGATGTGTTTTATTCTGCGAATTCATTACTAAAATATACAGATGATGGAAATTTATATGATATATTGTTTCTTGATATCGAAATGGAAGGATTAAGCGGTATTGAATTTGGAAAGATTCTTAGAGATGATATGGGAAATGAGTTGACCAAAATCATTTATATTTCATGGCAAAATTCGCATGCAATAGACCTATTTCAGGTAAGACCTTTTGATTTTGTTGTTAAACCAATTACCAAGGAACGGCTTTTTAAAATTCTTGAAGTTGTCCAAAGACTAATTGGTAGTGAAAGAAGCGAGTTTGTTTATCATGCTGGTAACAAATATGAAAGAATTGAAATTGAAGCAATTTACTATTTTAAAAGTGAGGCTAAAAAGATAATAATTCATAAAAATGGTAAGGAACTTACATTTTATGGTAAACTAGATGACGTTGTAAAAAAGATTGATGGAAGATACTTTTGGAGAATTCACAAATCATACGTTATTAATTATATGAACACAGAGATTTTCGATTATAAAACAGTTACAATGAAAAATGGTGAAGTGCTGTCAATAAGTCAAAAGTATAGAGTGGATATAAGAGATAAACTTGATAACATATAGAAGAGGATGGATATAAGGTATGATTGATAGTTATGAAAGTGTGGTTTTATTTAGCGGCATATTGGGGATGTATGCCAGATATAACTTTATGCAGGGGTTTAGGGAAAAGGCTAGCGAAAATCTTAGATTTGAAATAATACTATATGGTATGTTTTATATTGTATCTACCAGTATTTATTTCATTTATGATATACCGATTGTAAATTTGCTGATTCAAATTGTTTTTTTGATGATAATTGGCTGTGTAATGGGAATGGGGTTAAAAAAAGCGCTTTTATCAACAGCGATAATTCTAGTAGTCTTGCTTGTGCTTGATGGAAGCATCTATTTTTTGACAGGGTATGTAAGTGAATCTCCTTTAATAAAGGCAGAATATAGTTCGATGTTTGGCATTGTTTCTGTAGATTTGCTTGCCTTATTGGCAAGCAATGGTTTCAAGAAATATAAAAATGTAAAAAGAAGTGTAGATATTCCAACGGCATATTGGATCTCAATATTTGTTTTTCCTATAATGTCTTTGGGGCTGTTGCTAATAATCTTTGAATTTAGTAAAGAGAGTAGAAGTGTTGCAGTGGTTGGCTCATTAATGATTCTTTTGATGAATCTCGTTATAATTGCCTTATATGATAGTCAGATTGTCCAATATGAGAAGAAAGTTGATCAAATTGCATTGAATTATATGAATATGAGTTATCAAAAACAATTGGAATTAATGAGAGTAACAATGGAGAGGTCCGAATCTTTTAGGCATGATATTAAGAAGCATTTTGCATCCATAAAGACATTGGCGATAGAAAGACAATATGAGGATTTAGATAACTATATAGAAGAGGTGATGGTAAACATAAAAGAAAAACATTTGATTTCTAGTACAGGTAATATTCTTGTAGACAGTATCATTAATTTCGAAGTAAATAATTCAAATGCAAATCCGGATTTTATTGAAATCATGGGGAGAAACATACCAGAGAAGTTAGATGTTAAGGACTATGATTTGACAATTGTGCTTAGCAATATGGTGTCGAATGCTTTGAATGCTTTGGAGAAAATCGAAAATGGGGCAATTGAAATTTATATTGAATACAAGAAAGGTGCTTTAATAATCAAAGTAAAAAATGATTTTGATGGACAAGTACTGGTGAAAGGTAATAATAAGCTTGTAACGACAAATGAGAATAAAGATACTCATATATCCATTGTACAATTCTATCACTCTTTTAATATTCTCTATTCCATATCCATGAGTATCTTTATTCTCATTTGTCGT
>JAYENG010000081.1:0-2759 GCA_034721975.1 Bacillota bacterium | reverse complement strand
TAAAAGTTCCTACTCTCGGCCTCATTTCAACAAGTCCTATTTGAGACAGTCTTAATAAAGCTTCGCGAATTGGTGTTCTGCTTACCTGAAATTCATTCACCAAGTCTTTTTCATTAATGGCTGATCCCGGCTCATACTCTAGTTCGATAATTCTTCTTTTAAGTTCATTATAAATTTCTAAATTTGCCGATTCTTTCACTTCAACCACTCCGCCACTTGATCTAGTAATTCCATTTTCTTCTCATAACTTCCCATTTTTCATCTCTTTGCTGCTCAATAACTTTTATATCTTCATCTGTTAAATGTTTGAATCTTCCTTGTTTTTTCAAATACTCTTTTGCAGAAGTAAATTTCTTTGGATTTCTATTGAGAGTAAATTCACCATTCTCATACTCAGCTAAATACAATAGTCCAGAATCGACTGCAGCTTTAGCTAAAGAGACAGTTTCATTTGCAGGATATCCCCATCCTGTCGGACACGGCACAAATACTTGAATATATGAAGTTCCTTTTGTATCTTTCGCTTTTTGCATTTTTCTAAGGAAATCCTCTAGATAGCCGACGCTTGCAGTTGCAGCATATGTGATGCCGTGTGCCGCCACTATTTCAAACATGTTTTTCTTTTGAGTAATTGCACCAGGTAAATTCTCACCTGCCGGCGATGTTGTAGTTTTTGCTCCATAAGGAGTCAATCCACTCTTTTGAATGCCTGTATTCATATAGGCTTCATTATCAGTTGCCAAATATATGATATCTGCATTTCTGTCGATTGCCCCGGATAAAGCTTGCAAACCTATATCAGCAGTTCCACCGTCACCTGCTATACCTATGGTCTGTGTGTTTTCAACCCCCAAGGCTTTTAATCCAGCTGCTATGCCTGAAGCGACTGAAGCTGTAGCTGCAAAAGGTGTAATCATCGCATTGGTTGTGAATGCCATGTTCGGATATATAAAAGAAACAGCTGCCATACATCCTGCTGGAAGTGCCGCAAAACTATTTTCCCCCAATATCTTCATAGCATGACGAAGTGCTAAACTCTCGCCACACCCACCACATGCTTTATGTCCATAAAAATACTCTTTATTTGTTATTGTATGTGCGTTTAATTTTATCATTAATAATCACACCTCACATTCATATACTGTACGCGCTCAATTTTTTCGTCTTGAACAAATTTGAACAATTTTTCGTATGCTATTTCAATATCTTCTTTAGTTATATCTCTTCCGCCAATACCACCTATGAAGTTCATTGTTTTTGGAACATTTTCCATAGTTACCAATGCTGAATTTACATTTGTAAAAACTGTCCCTTCATGACCAAAAGAAATATTTTTATCTACTACGCCGACAGCTTTGACATCTTTTAATACTTCGATAAGTTTTTCCACCGGAAAAGGTCTCAGCACTCTAAGTTTGATCAGTCCTACTTTTTTACCTTCTTTTCTCAATCTTTCTAAAACAACTCTGGCTGTACCTGTAACAGTTCCAGTTGTAATCAATGCAACTTCAGCATCTTCCATTCTTATACCTTCAAGCATACCATTATAGTAACGCCCGAATTTATCACCGAACTCTTTATCGATCGCCTCTATAAACGGTTCGGATTTCAACATATCAAAGTGTTGTTTCATCTTGAATTCCATATTTGTATCATTACCCGCTGAAATACACAAGCTTTTCGGCGATTCCAACGACATGCTGTTTTCAGGCATACTTATAGGCGGCAAAAATTCATCTACTGAACTCTGCTCCGGAATTTCAACCAACTCATAAGTGTGAGTTAAAACAAAACCGTCGATATTAACCATGACAGGTGTCATCACTTCTTTTGTTTCTGCCAGCTTATATGCTTGAATCATCATATCCAACGCTTCTTGAGCATCTTCTACATAATACTGGATCCAACCCGAATTCAATAAAAACATTGCATCCATTTGATCTCCATATATATTCCACGGAGTTGCAATGGAGCGGTTTGCATTCATCATGACTATCGGCAGTCTCGCACCCGAAGCATAAGGAAGTGCCTCCGCCATATATAACAATCCCTGTGACGATGTCGCTGTAAAAGCCCTGGCGCCAACTGAACTTACACCTATAGCGCAAGATAATGCACTATGTTCGGATTCTACATGTAAATACTCTGCTTTTAAAGAACCCTCTTCTACGTATTCAGAAAGTCTCTCTACTGTAATTGTCTGAGGTGTGATCGGGTAAGCTGAAATAACATGCGGTCTTGACAATCTAACGCCTTCAGCAACAGCGTCATCTCCACAGATAAATTTGTTTTGCTTACTCATCATTTGACCTCCTCTATCATTTCTATCGCATTTACCGGGCATTCAGTTGCACATACTCCACAGCCTTTACAATAATCATAATCTATTTCCAATTCTTTCGATGATTTGTCTATAGCTCCATCTGGGCATACTAGAAAACACTTTAAACAATTGATGCATGCATCTTGATCTATGACAGGTTTGAATGTTCTCCAGCCTGCATTGATGCTTGTTAAATGATCACTTTTACAAGTCGAACCCATTGGAAATTCATCGACACTTTCAGGGTATAACCAGCTTTTAACTTTAGGTCTATCCATATCTATGCTCCTTTCACCATTTCATATACTTTTTCTATCAAAACTTTATTCTTCTTGGCAATACCAGGTTTCAAATTGTCATCAATCGCACTTTTAGTTTCCTCTAAAGAAACTATATCGCATACCGCAATGAATGCTCCCATCATGGCAGTATTGGT
>JAYENG010000080.1:0-2767 GCA_034721975.1 Bacillota bacterium | reverse complement strand
CACCATTAATATTTTGAATACTATTACCTAATGTCAAAATTTCATTCTTTGTCAAATCTTCTTGAATATAAACATCGATGGAATCAAATTGATGCTTTATTCCCTCGGAAAACGAATTGATATTTAAAATCACACTCATAATTATCCCTAGTATAAGTAGAGATGCTGCAACCGATGTAATGGACGCAAAAGACATCATTCTATTTCTAAAAAGGCTTTTCAAGGTTTCGCTAATGGAATAATACTTCATCTCTAATAACCTCCTTTTGCCTGATCTCTTATGATTTTTCCATTCTTCAATTGTATTACTCTCATCTTCATCGCATCAACAATATTTTGATCATGAGTCGCCATAACAACAGTTGTTCCATTTCTATTAAATTGTTTTAAAAGCCTCATGATTTCCCAAGATGTTTCTGGATCGAGATTTCCTGTTGGCTCATCAGCTATCAGCAAAGACGGATTGTTGATCATTGCTCTAGCCATAGACACTCTCTGTTGTTCTCCACCTGATAATTGATCTGGATATACATTGGCTCTGCTGGAAAGTCCTACCATACTCAAAATAAGCGGTACTCTTTTTCTAACTTCTTTTGGTTTGGCACCGATAATTTCCATACTGTAAGCAATATTTTCATATGCTGTTTTCTTTGATAATAATCTAAAATCTTGAAAAACCACACCCATTTTTCTTCTTAGATATGGTACTCTTCTACGATGCAAATCATTTATTTTCATATCATCTATGATTATCTCACCTTTTGTAGGTGGTTCTTCTTTTAAAAGCATTTTTACAAAGGTGGATTTTCCTGCTCCACTCTGTCCGACAATAAAAACAAATTCCCCTTTTTCAATATGAATATTTATATTATCAAGAGCGACAATACCACCACTATAATATTTTGTTACATTATTAAATTTAATCATATTTCCCAACCTCTCATACATACATTCCTTCCTTTATATTTTATAATGTTTTTGAGACACTAAAAACAAGGCATTTAACAAATTGGGGTGTAAATATGAAAAATAAATTACGACATGAAGCTTTTAAAAAAAGAAATCGACTTGATCAACAGGAAATTATAGAGAAATCAAATAATATTTTAGTCTATTTAAAAACATTTGAAAAACAATTGACCAATAAAAACATCTTCATCTTCATCGATTTTAAAAACGAAGTTCAAACTTTAGACATTATACTTTATCTCAAAGACATAAACTGTAATATTTTTATCCCTAGAATCAATCCGACTACTAAAGAAATGGATATTTATCCTTACACTTCTCATGATAATTTGATCAAATCGAAATACGGAATCTTAGAACCAAAGGAAAACAGCCGCCTGGTTATCAATCCTGAAATACTTGATATCGTAATCACTCCTGGTGTAGTGTTCGATAAAGAAGGCTACCGTATAGGTTACGGTGGTGGTTTCTATGACAAACTATTTGAAAAAATCGGAGATAGTGTTATAAAAATAGCAGTTGGATTTGAACTTCAGGTTATCGACAAGGTCCCAAGAGATTTTTATGATAAGGCGGTTGATTATCTTATCACTGAAAATCGAATATACATTTTTGATAAAAAAGATAAACCCGGCAATTAGTCAAGTCGTTCCATTAGAAGTGTACAATTAAAATTACATTATAAAAAAATCATATGAAAACACTGATGAAATCATTTTATTAGTGTTTATTTACTTTGATTTTCTTAATATGTAATATATTTGTATTTGTTTAATTTAATTTGTATAATTAAAGTAGAAGTTGATATAATAAAAAACGATTATTCGTCGGATTTATCCATAATCGCATGTAGATAGGACAGGTGATTGATTTGTCGATATTTTTAATGCACATAGAAGATGTAAAAACAAGGCTCAATTAAAATGTGGAACTATCTCAGCATTTTTTACTTGAAATCAATTGTAATTTTAAATTTGAATGTACAATCAAATTAATATAGAAAGGGGTAGTAATATGAAAAAAAAATTATTATTTGTGTTAATCATAACCTTGATATTACAACTTATGGCATGCAGTCATAAAGACAGTAGAATCGAATCGGCAAAGAACATTTCAAATGAGTATTTATCGAAATTATACACTATAGATGATTATACACAATTAGATTACAACTCATCTGAAAAACTAGATGAATTATATAAAGAATATGTTCAGAAATTTCAAAATCTTGTTACTGAAGATATGATAGAGTTAATAAAAGCAAATAGAGAAATCACACTAATTGTAAAAACTGCAATTGAGAAAGAAATAAATATTGAAGTTATTGGAATTGAGTTTAATCAAATCAATGAAGATGAAGATAAAATATTTTTAAATTTCGAACTATCGCTGAAATTGATATATAGTGATGGTACATCGGAAACAGTAATTAAAAATGGCGCACTACAATTGATTGACAATGATGGATTGAAAATCAATCATTGCAAAGGTATTAATTATCCTTTTGAAATACTCGATTAGTAAGACAATTCATTATTGCTTTTACAACATTAAATGGTTGTGCTTCTGAGGTTTCGGATATTATTTTTTTAGTTAGAATCATTAGTTCCTCCTTGCATAACCGAATATATGTTCTTATCAATAGTGTGGCGCATTTTTACATATTTTGCAGTAAATTTTAACATTAAACCAAGCGATTCATCTCCCAATTGAAATAGGGAGGATTCTCGCCTAAGTTTCCTAAAAATTACCGCCATTAGCACCAGATGATGAATATTTTGATATAAATGATGCTGGG
>JAYENG010000079.1:0-2779 GCA_034721975.1 Bacillota bacterium | reverse complement strand
ATCTGGAATGGGCGGTCATGGATACGGCATCAAAGGTGAATTTTTAAATAACGGAGTCAACAACAATCTAAAGCATACAAAAGGCGTCATATCGATGGCTAGATCTCAAAGTCCGAATTCAGCTGGAAGTAAGTTCTTCACCATGCATGAAGACTCTACACACTTGGATGGACAATATGCTTCTTTCGGCAAGGTTGTTGAAGGATTGGATGTTGTAGACGAGATAGCTGAAACAAGTACATCATTTGGAGATAAACCTGTAATAGAGCAGAAAATTGAATCTATGACAGTAGATACTAAAGGGAAAGAATATCTTCAGCCGGAAAAATTGTAATAAATGAAATAAAGCAAACACCTGAATCTAGAAATGGATCGGGTGTTTTTTATTATACTTGATTTTTCTAAATTTAAAAGATATACTAAAAAACAAAGAAATCAAACAAACGGGACCTATATAGAACAGGTCCCAATTGTTTGATTTAGAAAATTGGAGATGAGATAAAAGTGAGTGATAAATTGAGAGTCAATGAAGTGGAGAAATACTTTGGTAAAAAGCTATTCACCAGTGAACAACTATTCCAGTTTTATTTAGAGAAAGAACCAGATTTAAAAGAAAGTACTTTTAGATGGCGTGTCTATAGTTTGAAAAAACAAAATGCTATTTATAGCATAAAAAGAGGAGTATATGTTACGCAAAACAAAAAATCATTTTCTCCACCAATCAATAAGAGGCTAAAGAGTTTATATAAAAAAATCAGGATAAAATTTCCATATATTGAAATTAGCATATGGGATACAAGTTGGTTGAATAATTATATGGTGCATCAGCCATTAACGAAAAATATAATTATTGAAGTTGATAGAGAGGCAATGTCTTCAGTATTTGCATTTTTACAAGAGTCAACGAAAAATGTATTTCTTAATCCTAGCAAGCACGAGATAGAGACTTATATGATAACAGGACAAAGTAATATTATAGTTAAAAATATGTTGGTAGAATCACAAATTGAAATTAGAGATGATGTAAGCATACCTAAAATTGAAAAAATAATGGTCGATTTGTTTGTAGATGATGAATTATATAGTATGTATCAGGGCGGGGAATTAAAGAATATATACGCGGCTTTTTTTGAAATGTTTAGTATTAATCAATCCACATTAAATAGATATGCAACGAAAAGAAAAGTAAAAGAGCGGTTTTTAAAATTTCTTATAGAAGAGACTGATATTGACAAAACGGAACTATATATATGAAATGAGATGTCTTCGGATAATTTAAGCTATAATGAAATAGAAACAAATCTGCAGTGATTAAAATATATACCTAGAAAGCAAGTGAAAATTACTAAGAAAGGAGAAATGATCAAATACTAGGTGATACTATGATTATATATACCTAAATGATACATGATAATACGTTTACTAGAGAATGGATACAGAAAATAAGCAATGAATATAAGCGAGGCAAAAGAAAAGCAGATCCGATATTAATCGAAAAGGCTACAAAAGCGCTACTTTTACTTGAAAGCTTGACAATGACTGAATTGAAATTTATTTTTAAAGGTGGTTCAGCACTATTACTCTTATTAGATGAAATGCATCGATTTTCAATTGATATTGATATTATCATAGAAAAAAGCAAACATGATGAGGATATGGATGCAATCGTATCAAAAGTGGTTAATGAGAGTAATATATTTATCAGGTATGAAAAAAATATCCGAAAGGGAAATAATAGAGTTCCAAAAGCGCACTATAAAATTTTCTATACATCAGTCCTAGATGGAAAAGAAAGTTATATTCTTTTGGATATTCTATTTGAGAAAAGTTTTTATATTGATATTATTGAGAAAGATATCAATTGTAAATTCATCGATTATGAAGAACCAGCTAGATTAGTTAAAATGCCTAGTAAAGATTGTATATTGGGAGATAAGTTAACTGCTTATGCACCAAATACTACTGGTATACCATATGGAAAAAACAAAGAGTTGGAGATTATTAAACAGCTTTTTGATGTTGCAAACTTATTTGATAATATGCAAAGTATTGAAACAGTTGGTGAGACGTTTAAGCTAATAGCACAGCAAGAACTCATTTACAGAGAAATGGATGGAAAATACACTTATCAGGATGTGCTTGATGATATATTTCAAACTTCTAGGATTATTGGAGGACGTGGCAGGATAGAAAAAGAGACTTTTGATTTATTGCTAACAGGTGTTAAAATTATAAAAGACTATATTTTTTCAAGGAACTTTATACTAGAAAGTGCTGTAAATAGTGCTGCTAAAGCAGCATACTTGTCTTTGCTGATAAAGCATGAGATATCTGAAGTTGAAAGATTTGATGAGAGTATAGATTTGAGAAAATTAGAAATTGAAATGCTTGAGTATAAAAAATTAAAATCGATTATGAAATTTGATCCAGAGGCCTATTTTTACTGGTATAAAAGTGTTGAAATTATAGAACAACAGATTTCAAGTGCAACAAGATAGATATTGATATATAAAGTTGTATAGGTAAAAAGAATCCCAAATAACGAAATAATATACTATGAGTATTATTTGTAAAATATGTTTAGAAAGAAATGTTTGATAGCGGCAAGATTGATATAGTGTTAAAAAATCAGTGTGTTTTTTAAACCATTTCATCTGGAATGGGCGGTCATGGATACGGCATCAAAGGTGAATTTTTAAATAACGGAGTCAACAACAATCTAAAGCATACAAAAGGCGTCATATCGATGGCTAGATCTCAAAGTCCGAATTCAGCTGGA
>JAYENG010000078.1:0-2806 GCA_034721975.1 Bacillota bacterium | reverse complement strand
CTTCTAAGCTCTTGCCGTATTTTTGCTTCATATACGCATCAGCCAATACAGTCTCTTTTGGTTCCCATTCTCTAATCATAGTATTTTGCGGATGGTCGGCACTGCCGCAGTCCACACCTATCCACGCAATTTCCATTTCCTTTACCCAATCTACAAAATCCATAGATGGTCCCGGATGACGAAGCATATATCTTCTTTCGTCTGCATCAGGTTGATCCCAACCATATTTATGATACCCGGTATTGATTATCAAAATATCACCTTTTTTAACTTCAACTCTATCCATGATATCTTTAGGTGTATACATGCCATAATCTTCTGCTATATCACTCAAATCCACGATAACTCCAGGACCCACTAATTTTTTCAGTGATAGCGATGCTATATCTCCACCACTTGTGTCGAAATGCAGTGGTCCGTCAAGATGAGTACCAACGTGATTAGAAGTTGTAATCACCTGTCCGTTTGCACCATTTGGTGATAATCTTTTAAAAAACTTTACTTGTAACGGTTCATAAGTCGGCCATGGTGGTGTTAAAATACTTGTGTTTTGTGATAAATCATACATTTTTACATCTTTTTTAAAATTCATTATTAAACCCTCCTATAATATTGTTAAATTTCGCCTTCTTCTTCTAGTTTTGTCACAAAAGCTTCAAGAGCATCTTCAAAACATTTTGCAGGTGGTCTTACAATACCTGCACCTACTTGTCCGACGCCCGGATCCTTATGTGCAATACCAGTATTGATTATTGGTAAAATTCCTGTTTCAATAACTTTTTGAATATCAATACCTGTCGGTGTACCCTTAAAGTTAAGATTTGGAATTTTATAAACATTATTTTCTTTAGCGGTAATTTCATACATGCTCATTGTGTAGTTCATCGCATCTTGTGGCGTACCACCAACAAATTGCACGATAGCTGGAGCCGTAGCCATAGCAAATCCACCTATGCCCGTTGTTTCAGTTATACAACTATCTCCAATATCAGGATTTGCATCTTCTAGTGTAAAACCAGGGAAGAAAAGTCCATCGATTATTTCTGCTGGTGCAGCAAACCATTTGGTTCCCAGTCCAGATACTCTTATTCCAAAATCTGTCCCATTCCTAGACATGGTAGTGACAATCGTACTGTATTTGACTCCATTTGCAGGATCGAGTGTACATTTACACACCGGCATTGTTAAATTCAAGAAAAAATGGTCATTGCCGTTCATAAATTTAAGCACATCGGTTTTTTCTTCATTTGTAAAATCCGTCATGACAATAAACGGAGCCAATTCTCTAATCAATAAAGAAGTTCCCGCCTTATTCCTATTATGTCCCTCATCGCCCATTTGAACAACTTGTGCAATCATATTCTTAAGATTGATTTTTCCACAAAGTTTTAGCGCTTCCTTAAGAACTGGAGCAAGTATGTTTTCCATCCATTTCAATCTCTCGATAACATCATCGCTGTATGCACCATATCTAAGTACCTTTCCAAGGCCTTCATTCAATGTGCAATATGATTTATTTCCAAACGTCTCGTTTTCTAATATCCATACCGGCATAGATGTCGTTACAACACCGGCCATAGGACCAACAGCATCGTGATTATGACATGAATCAAATTTGATTTCTCCAGACTGGGCAAGTTTAATCGCTTCTCCTTCATTTGAAGCCAGGCCTTCATAAATCAAACCTCCAATAACAGCTCCTTTCAGAGGACCGCTCATTCGATTCCATTCCAATGGTGGGCCAGCATGTAAAATCATTTTTTTATCCATCCCAGGTATAACCTCACCAGCTATGCCTATATCGATCAACATTGGTTGGGCACTTAAAATTTTGCTCATAACTTCTTCATTCGCTTTTTTTATTTTTTCTTGTATCATCACATCAGCTCCTTTAATTATTTACTTTTTAATCTAGATAAAAGAGAACCCATCTTCACATTTCCACACGCAGGAGGTTGCCAATCAACATGAATAGCCTTTACACCCTGTGATTTCAATTCATTGTAAAAAGATTCCAGTCCAACATTGAGAACGCTTATTTCTTTATTAAACAACTCATTAACTTTTGACATTTTCCCCTCCTCATCACCTTATTTTTTCAATGATTTTCTTAACAAATCTTACCGCTTGAGCATTCGAAGGCATCACGACCACATCATTCTCTTCCAATTTTCTTTGTGACTCGATTAAATTTTGCGGATCCTTGTCCGTTCCACAAATCGAACCGACGATACACAGATATTGCCCTCTTTTCTTTGCCTCGTCTTTTGCAAATCTAATTGATTCAATCATCTCCCCTACCGGATCTTCATTAGATCCATAGCCAAGCACAAAATCCATTAACACTATCGCTACCGTTTCATCCTCAGCTTCAAAAATCAAACGTTCCGCCCTTGTCGAGGGATCTATCATTGGATGTGGTCTTCCTTGAGTAAATTCATCATCTCCAAGGTCGATGCAAGTATGATTGATACTTTTGCTCGAATCGATAAGCTTACATTTTGGATCAAGTGGAATATTTGAATAAACACACCCTAAATCACTGCCCAGCATTTTCATCGCTTCATCAGTTAAAGTTCCTCCTGTATAAAGCCCTCTGATATATTTTTGTTTTGAATCAAATCTATCGACTTCATTTTGGACCATGCTCTCGATTTCACTTTCGCTTTTTGAGAACCCTATAAAATCAACAGGTTCTTCTCCTTTCGAAAGAGCAACAGCTTTTCTTGCCGCATCTTCTAAAGTGACACTTGGGTACACTCCATAGCTATTGATCATATCGTAATCTCCACCTATAAAATCCCCC
>JAYENG010000077.1:0-2810 GCA_034721975.1 Bacillota bacterium | reverse complement strand
CAAATGCAACGCAGAAAGAAATTTGTAATTTCGTCTTCGAGACTGCGTGAAATGACCTCAATTTTTTAGTTTATGGACAGGTTGAAGTGAATACAGTGGATGAAGCGATAATTTTTAAGGTACCGGGCACGGACATTCGGACATTCTCATTTATGTGAGATATTAATTATAGTCGTGAAACTTTAAAAATATACCGGTGAATAATAATCTTTGTATTTGTATTGAAACTCTTTCTTAAGTTAAGTATAATTTAATAGAGTGAATATTGGAGGAGTTTTAATGAGTAGAGAAAATATAAGGACATTATTGATAGGTATAGTGCTTTTGATAGTGTTCATCGTAGTACCGATCGTAGTTTATGGGCAGGTTGAAGTGAATACGGTGGATGAAGCGATTATATGGAATGATAAATTGACGACAGTTGATTTCTTTCATAAAGTCAAAGCTGGAGCATTGTTGATAGCTTTACCGCTATTGTTAGTATTGGTAGGAATGAATTACATAGATTTCAAGGAGATAAGGAAAAGTATAGCTGATAAATTTATATATGGCTATTACTTGTTTGTTCTAGTATCGGCGTTTTTTTCAGGATATACATGGGTCAACTATTTTGGAGTGAACGGCAGATATGAAGGATTGTTGGTAATAACGGTTTATGTATTATTATTCATGATGGGTTATATGTGGATGCATGATGAAGAAGAAAAATTCATGATGATATTGATGATAGCTGGAGTGAGTATTGTAACATTGATAGGTGTACCTCAATACTTTGGATTTGATTTGTTTAGAACTGCTTTCGGCAAGTCTTTGATAACTCCTGATAATTTAGGGGTTTCTATAGATGATTTGACATTTAGAGTAGGTGCAAAAACTATATACTCGACTTTATATAATCCGAATTATTTAGGTTCTTTTTATACATTGGTTATTCCTGCATTGATGGGTATATATTTTAAAATTAAAAATAAGAAATTAAAAGTAGGAGTCATTGTATTGACTGTTTTAAGTGTGTTTGCTTTGTTCGGTTCCAAATCTTCTGCAGGTATGACAGGTTTGGCTGTAATATTGCTATTTAGCATGTTGTTGCTTATGCGTAAAGCGAATAAAAAAGTAGTACTGGTTGTAGTAGTAGGGTTGTTGTTGGCTGTAGGAATTTTTAATAGTGGCGTTAAGTCCTTTGTAAACGACTATAAGAATACTTTTAATAAAGCGGCTGAGGAACGTTTACTTTTAGATACAGTTAGAGTGGATAACAATTTGCTTCGATTCGAGTTCAACGATGAAAATAAAAACTTTAATATAATGATGAATGCTGAAGGACAAATGTTCTTTTTAGATAATGATTATCAGAAATTCTCATATGATTATAATGTTGATAATGGAAGAATAAAATCTGAAGATGATAGGTTTAACTTTTTTACTGGAGTTATAAATAAGAATAGGTTGGATATGAGGATGTTGAGTTCATATATGAGATTTGTGATTACAAAGGACGGATGGAATATCCTATCTGCAGGTAATCAACTTGTGTCTTCTGTTACCATAGCAGACTCTTGGGGGCTAGAAGGCTACGAAAGAGCAGGTAGTGGGCGTGGATATATTTGGTCTAGAACCGTGCCGCTTATTAAAGATCATTTGATTTTAGGAAGTGGACCTGACAGTTATGTATTTGAGTTCCCGCAAGATGATATCGTCGGCAAGATGAACTTCATGCATAATACATATATCATTGTAGACAAACCTCATAATCTATATTTGCAAATGGCGATCAATAGTGGAGTTGTATCTTTGATTCTATTCTTGATGGCGGCAGGATACTTTGTATTGGTTGGTTTCTATAAGATATTTAAAGGGAGTTTAAAGGAACCACTTGCTGTAGGTATTTACTTATCCATAGTTGGATACTTGGCGACTAGTTTCTTTAATGACAGCGTTGTATCGATTGCTCCGATATTTTGGGTGTTCTTTGGATATGGTATGAGTAAAATTAACAAGGCTAAAAAACTTGCTTGATAAATACAAATAAAGATAGTAGAATGGAACTGACTGATGGGTCGGTTTCATTCTTTTTTGTAACGTAACTGTCACAAATGGGTAGTAATATTAAATAGATAGAATTGGGGGGATATCCTTTGAAAAATAAAATTGTTGCATTAGTAGTAAGTGGAGTGTTGTTGACAGGTGCTTTTAGTTTTGCTGAAGTGATCACACCTAGCATATCTTTAGCTAAACAAAATTCAGGCTATGAGACCTTGATGCTGACTAAAGCTAAAGTGGATTTGACAATCATAGATTCAAGAGTAGTTGAGAATAGATTGAACGCCACTCTGGATCAATTTGAAAAACTCCGGGATAGAGGAATGCATATAAGTGTGATGCAGGAATTTCCTGTTAGACTGTCATTGCTGGGCACGGTTGAACAGATTGATCATGGTATAGAGATGATGGCTTTAAATGCTAGAATTACAGAGTATTCATTATATTTGGGACTTCGTGATATTTATATGGGCTTGTATCAATCATATGAGAAGTATCTTATCACTGAAGAAAAAATGGTATTAAAGAATGATGAATATTCCATGGATTTAGAAAAATATAAACTCGGACAAGTTTCAGATGTTGAATTGATGCAATCTGAAATAGATAAAATGGAAGCTCGTGTGGATTATGTGGAATCTCTGGATAACTATAGAATAATGTTGGAAACTTTTAATAAATTCATTGGAAATGATGATATTTATGAAATCAATACCTTGAAGAGTGAACAACCTGTGGAAATGATATATGAAAATGTTGATTATTATGTA
>JAYENG010000076.1:0-2832 GCA_034721975.1 Bacillota bacterium | reverse complement strand
CTTAAACCTAAGATCGACAGTGCTGTTTTTCATGAGTGGGTTGATGCGGTGATTGATTGCCAAGAAGATAAAAATCTAAAAAGCACATTGCCGCCGATCGTATCAAAATTATCGGATATGAGGATTGTATCAGCAGAGCTAGATTATCTTCTTTATGAACCGGTTAAAGAGTTTATCTCGATGGCAATACTTCTAGTAGGGAATATACCACTCATGTATTTTCTCAATAGAGATTGGTTTAATACTTTAATGTTCACCACTACTGGAAAGCTTGTACTAGCTATATGTGGTGTGGTGATATTTGTATCGCTTGCAGGAGTTGTAAAATTATCAAAACCAGTTGAATATAAACAGAGTTCTTAGCATGAGGTGAAGTTTTAACTTCATCTGATGGTTAGAAATCGTTATCCAGGGGCTCTAGAATTTTTTACCATCGGATAAGAGGTAGAAGGGAGACTTTAAAATGATACAGATTTTAATTTTATTTGCCAGTTTATTTTCTTTAGGAGCATACTTGATATTTGCTGATATCTTAAAACTTCCTACAAGAAAAGCAACTAAAGCAATACTGGCAATAGACAAAAGAGAAAAGAAAAAAGCAAAGAGCTTCGAGGTATTCGTCAATGAAGTATCAACAAAACTATCAAAATTCATTAAGCTGACAGATTATAATAAAAGAAAGATTGCAGCGACGTTAAGATCGGCGAATATCAAATTGTCACCAGAAACATTTATAGCAAGAGCATGGGTAAAAGCAGGACTGACATTATTGTTTATTGTCCCTGCTTTTTTTATTTTCCCGATTATATTCCCAGTAATATTATTTCTTGCTATCGCAGTTTATTTTAAAGAAATAAGAAGTGCAGAAGAAATAGTAAGAAAGAGACGTGAGGATATAGAATTTGAATTGCCACGTTTCGTTGCCACACTAACCCAGGAATTAAAAGCAAATCGTAATGTTCTATTAATTTTAGAAACTTATAAACAAAATGCAGGAAAGAGTTTTAAAAACGAACTTGAAATAACGGTTGCAGATATGAAATCAGGGAGTTATGAATCGGCTTTAACTAGGCTTGAAACCAGACTTGGAAGCTCTCAGCTTTCTGATGTAGTAAGAGGATTGATCGGTGTCATCCGTGGGGATGATAATGTTATCTATTTTCAAATGCTATCCTATGATTTAAAGCAATTTGAATTACAAAGATTAAAGACCATTACTATGAAAAGACCGGGTAAAATCCGCAAATATTCCTTTGCGATGCTATTTTGTTTTTTGCTAATGTATTTGTCAGTTATGTTTATAGAGATTGCCAAGACTCTCAATACTATGTTTTAGGAGGTGAAAAAAATGAAAATATTATTAGCATCAAGTCGTGGAGAGGGATATATTGATACAGTGGTTATAGTAATTGCAGCAATGCTTGTTATAGCATTTGCTGTCAAAGTATATCCTGTCTTTATTGTTAAAAATGAGCTTAATACTTTTGCAGATGAAATTGCTAGAGTAGCGGAAATAGAAGGAAGGATTGGTGGTGCAACAAAGAATAAAGAAAATGAACTTAGAGCAAGTATGGGAATAAATCCTGTAGTAGAGTGGTCAAGATCTGGAAAGATACAACTTAACGAAGAATTTAGTGTAATAGTTACTGAGGTAGTAGATATTGGTTTTTTTGAGTTTGGTTCATTTTTTATTACCCTTAAATCTAAAGCTACAGGAAGATCGGAGGTATATTACAAATGATTGGCAAGTTAAAAAACAAAGATGGAAGTGCAGCGATTATGGCTTGTGTCATTGTAATATGCCTTTTACTCTTATTTACTGTTGTCAGTGAATATTTAAGACTTCAAATCATTGCAAAAGGAGTACGTGATGCGGTTCAGTCATCAGTTATATCAGTTGCAATAGAAAACTATGATGATGTTTATAACGGGCTCAGAGAGGGATATTCAGGAGGATACGAGCTTGATAGTGATGGTAATTGGAAAGAAAAAGCTGACATGGGAGCAGTTTTATCAAACCTCAGTGATACATTGGGTTTAGTAAATGGAAAGAAGTATTCAGGTGCGCATCTTGAATATACTATATCTAATCTTGATGTGAATATTATTAATACACCATTAGCACCAAATGGAATTTCTAAAAAGTTTGAATCAGAAGTTTGGCTGACTCTTGAGGTACCATTATCATTTGGGTGGGGTAAATTACCGCCACTTAGAATTCGTATGAAAACAAATGCTGGATATACTCCTAAATTTTAAAATTTTCAGTTCATACCTGGATATTTCTATTCCAGAGTGATTACAATGTATTATAGACATATTTATTATAATAACTATAAAAAGAGGAGAAAAAATCATGAAAAGAATATTAAACTTAACAATAGTTACTATAGTATTATTGGCTTGCACCTCATTTTCAGGTGCAGCATATGCAAGTGAAAATTATTCGCCTGCTGTAAAAGTATGGGTAGAGAATAATGATATACAATTTGATGCAAAGCCGTTTATAGATGAGAATGATAGAACGCTCATACCGGTACGGTTTGTATCAGAAGCCCTCGGAGCAGAAGTAACATGGGATCAAGACAATGAGGAAGTGACAATAAAAGATAATGATACAATAATAAATTTATCAATCGGAAGTAATGACATTTTCATTAACGGAGAAGTAGAGAAAATGGATACAAAAGCAATTATCAAAGAAGATAGAACATTCGTGCCATTGCGTTTTGTCAGTGAAGCTTTGGACTGTAATGTAACGTGGGATCAAGAATTCTATATTGCTAAAATCAACAGAGATACAGAAGTCGAAGAAACTGAGATAGCAACTGT
>JAYENG010000075.1:0-2850 GCA_034721975.1 Bacillota bacterium | reverse complement strand
TTTTTATTAATAAAGCTATTGGAAATGTAGCGATAAGCGGAATTGTCGGAGGTCTTCTGGCGGTGCTGATTTTGTATTTGTTTTTAAGAAATATACGGACAACGACAATCATTGCCATATCGATACCGGTATCGATAATAGCGACTTTTGCGCTCATCTATTTTTATGGAATAACTCTCAATTTGATGACTCTGGGTGGACTGGCTTTAGGACTAGGTATGCTCGTTGACAACTCCATTGTTGTACTCGAGAATATCTACCGTTATCGCGATATGGGCTATTCTAGAGCGGATGCTGCTAGGGAAGGAACCAATGAAGTTTCGATGGCGGTGATCGCATCGACTTTGACGACTGTGGCAGTATTTTTACCTATAGTTTTTGTTGAAGGAGTCACATCCATTTTATTCAAGGAACTGGCATTGACGGTTACATTTTCATTATTGGCATCATTGGTAGTAGCACTTACCGTTGTACCGATGTTGTCTTCTCTGATTTTGAAAATCGACCATGTACAAGATGAAAAAAAGAGATTTTCATATTTTGACAGGGCATTTAAAAAAGTGGAGAATTTTTATACAGGTTTAGTGAAAAAAGCGATAAATAGAAGAAAATCAACTTTTGCATTGATGTTAGTGGTATTTGTTTTCTCGCTTGGACTGATAAATATGATCGGTGCTGAGTTCATTCCATCAATGGATGAAGGAAGTGTTCGAATAAGTGTCGCACTTCCTAATAGTACAAAGTTTGAAAACACATTGGATTTGGTAAATAGAATAGAAGCAGACTTGGAATCTGTAGAAGAAATAGAATCGATATATACAAGCGTTGGAATATCGGGTATGGGTTTTATTCAAATGAGTTCTGGGAATGTAGGAACCATTACAGCCAATCTTGTAGGTTTAAAAGACAGAGATAAATCTACTTTTGAAATGGCCGATGAAATAAGAAAGATGTCCAAGGATTATGCTGGTGCTGAAATAAGTGTCAGTGCGACTGAAAATCAAGGTTTTGGAGGAATGAGTGCTCCGATATCCATTGAATTGAAGGGCGATAATCTCAGCGTTTTAAAGGATTATTCAGAAAAAATCGTAGAAATGGCTAAAACCGTTGAAGGAACAAGAGAAGTATCGTCTTCATTAGAAGAAGAAAAGGACGAACTTGTATTGGTGATCGATAGAGAGAAAGCATCTTTTTATGGTGTGACAAGTGCTATGATTTCTCAATATGTACGCGATTTGACAAAGGGAACAACTTTAACAGATTATAAAACCGACGGTGAGGAAATCTCAATAAAAATTATTGGAGATGAATCTATAAGAGGCGGGATTGACGAACTCAGAAATCTACAGATTGAAACACCTTATGGACTTGTAGGTCTAGATGAATTGACGACGAGTTTGGAGATTGTCAAAAGTCCGATTACAATAACGAGAGCAAATCAAGCCAGAACTGTAACTGTTTCAATGAGTACATTTGGAAGAGATCTAAACAGTGTTTCTAAAGATGTTGAAAAAGGTCTAGAACAGATGGTTTTCCCTGATGGGTATTCATACAGTGTCGGAGGTCAAAAAGAAGACCTTGTAGATGCATTCGGATCTTTAGGACAGGCGTTGATTTTGGCGATTCTTCTGGTATATATGATAATGGCAAGTCAGTTCGAGAATATCAAGTATCCGTTTATTATCATGTTTACATTGCCGTTGGCTCTAACAGGAAGTTTATTTGCACTGTTTATCACCGGAAGATTGATAAACGTTCCGGCCATTATAGGCGTGATAATGCTCGCTGGTATTGTTGTCAACAACGCTATAGTGCTTGTAGATTACATCAATACATTGAGGAGCAAAGGAAAGACTTTGAAAGAATCAGTTGTAGAGGCATCAAGAGTAAGGCTTCGTCCGATATTGATGACGACACTTACAACGGTTCTTGGCTTGACCCCTATGTCGCTGGGCATCGGAGAAGGAGCGGAGACGACCGCGCCGCTTGCAACTGTTGTTATTGGAGGATTGTTGTTCGCCACTTTATTGACAGTGGTATTGATTCCGACTGTATATCTTATGTTCAATAGAAAAACTTTGAAGGAGGAAGAAGCTCTTGAAAGAATACAAGGATAAGGAAATTTTAATTTTTCATGTAGCTTGGGAACTTTTTTCTGAAAAAGGATTTCATGACACAAAAATAAGTTATATAGCAAAAAAAGCAGGAATAGGAAAAGGGACTGTTTATGAGTATTTCAAGAGCAAGGAAGAGCTTGTGCAAAAAATGATTATCTTCAATCTTGAAATTGCTTATGAAGAGGTTGTCGAGTTGATAAAAGGAGTCGATTCTCCGGAAGAAAAGCTTAGACTTATAGGAAAGAGCGATATTACTAGAGGAATGGATATACTTAAAACTATGAAAATCCTTCAAATGATAGAAGATTTCGATAAAGAAAGTATCAAGCAGAATGTCTTTGGAATATTGAATAAAAGATTTATCATGATTGAAGGCATCATACGAGAAGGAATGGAAAAGAAAATTTTCAATGTCGATAAATCCATCAACGGCACCATGCTTTATATAGGTACTATGAACAATGCGATGATGGTAAGAAACTTCATTGGAGACAATATTGTCGAGATGAACGGTGTTTTGGAATTCGTTATAGATAAGTTGAAAAGATAGATGGATGTGGAAAGAATTTTTTATTTAAGATGAATTTAAAATGTGAACAAAAGGACTGGCTGAAGAGCCAGTTTTTTGTATATGGTTGACATAGTATCGAATCGGCGATATAATATTATTATTATTATTATGATAATAATGAATATGATAATAATTATTAGAATAATATAGACAAGAGGTGAT
>JAYENG010000074.1:0-2852 GCA_034721975.1 Bacillota bacterium | reverse complement strand
TTGCTGTAATTGATAATTTAAATGGTAGGTTGAGTGGTTAAATATAATTCGATTTTTAATTATTGGTAGTAATAGTAAATTTTAGTGCATGAGGTGAGGAAATGAAAAAGAAGATATTGGATATTTTAAAACAATCAGAGACATTACCCTTTCTATTTGTTGGATCAGGATTATCAAGACGATATTTAGGACTTGAAGATTGGGAAGGATTGCTTAAAAGATTTGCAAAACTATCGAATGAAGAAGAGTTTGCATATGAGATTTTTTTGCAACAAGTTGAGAAAATTGGAAATAAGGAAGGCAAATTTCCTAAAATCGCTGAGTTAATTGAGAATGAATTTAATCAAACTTGGTATAAAGATTCTAAATTTAAGTCTAGTAGAGAAAAACATAGAGATGAGATAAGTAATCAGATATCACCATTTAAATTGGAAGTTGCAGATTACATGAGTATTAAAAGTAGTGAAATAAATGATGAATATAAAGATGAACTTAGTATTTTTAGAGAAATAGGAAATAAAGGAATTGCAGGAAATATAACGACTAATTATGATACATTTTTAGAAGATACGTTTAATAATTTCACCACTTATATAGGACAAGAGGAGTTGATTTTCTCACAGATACAAGGTATCTCAGAAATTTATAAAATTCATGGCTGTGCTTCTAAACCGGAAACAATGGTAATCAATGAAAAAGATTATGTTGATTTTACTGAAAAGAATGCTTACTTAGCAGCTAAATTATTAACTATTTTTTTAGAACATCCAATTATATTTTTAGGGTACTCAATTAGTGATAAAAATATTGAGAGTATTTTAAAATCAATTATCACATGTTTATCACAAGAACATTTAAAAAAATTGAAAGAGAGGCTTATTTTTATTGAGTGGGATGAAGAATCTATTGAAGAAATAGCTACTTATAGTAAAGCCTTTGAGGGTGAAAAACATATTGATATGACTAGAATTAAACTTAATGATTTCAGTGCCCTTTATCAAGCTTTAGTTGAGAATAAAGGTAAATATAATGTAAGCATGTTAAGAAGACTTAAAGAAGATATTTATGAGTTAGTTTTAACAAATAAGGCCACAGGAAATATTAGAGTTATAGGTCTTGAGGAAGATGATAAATTAGATCAAGTTGAAGTAGTTGTAGGAGTAGGTGTCGTATCTGAATTTGGTCAAAGAGGATATTTAGGTGTATCTGCTGATGAAATATATGTGGATATTGTATTGGATGATAGGGGATTTGAGATTGAAAGAATTGTAACTGATACTTTGCCTATTTTATTGAAAAGAAATAGTAATATTTACCAATATATAAATATCTTAGTGAATATGAAGGCGAAATACCTGATACAGTCGAAGCTAGTAGAAAAGAAAGTTATGATGATTTGTTAAGTAATACATTAAAGAATAATCGTGATAGATCTACGAACCTTAATTATGAAAAAACTATTAGAGACTTGGTTAAAGAATATTCGCTACAAAAATGTTTGAAAATAATACCACTTTTAAAAGTTGAAAATATTAAAGTTAACGAGCTTGAAAAATTTTTAAGAAAGTTTTTTGATGAAAATCAAAATCCATTAGATAAAAATGATGATAATAAAAAATTCAGATCAGATTTGAAGCGAGTTATTAAGATTTACGACTGGTTAAAATATCGATAATGAAAAAGAGCTCTAATTACAGCGAGTATTTAATATTCACCTTATTAGAACCCTTTCTATACCTTTTAAGTGTACGAACGTTAGGGTAGCGAGAAAGAATTTCTCACCTCTAACGAAGCACGTATAAACTTAATTATGTGTTAATTATATACTAAAGTAGTAAAAAAATCAATCTGAAAATTTATTTAAGTTTTTTTAAAATGAAATAGGAATAGCGCTAATTCTGTGGAAAACTAATCAAATAATTTCAATTTAGGAAAAAACTGGAAAAAAAGAAGATGGTTATAAAATCCTTGAAATAGCAGACTATTTTCATCACAAGAAGAGAATTATATAAGTGAAAAATCAAGAAATTTTATATGCTTTAAAAACATTAATGAAAAATTTGGAAACAAAGGCATAAAAACGTTTAATCGAGGTTTTGACAATAAGAGAATATTTTAAATTAAAAAACAACAACTAGAATTGAACATTTATTATCAAAATTAGAAAACACTCAATCACAACAATTGAGTGTTTTTAAACGTTCAAAAATAACCGGTTCTTTGGTATTGGATAGTTAGTTTTGGGGAAACTTAAAAAATGTAACAGCTTGATCAGTAATACTTATTATTTAAGAATTTGAAATAGCAATTTTATGAGTATATGGCCTAAATATTCGATAGCATTATGAGCGCTATGAAGTGTTTCTTTAATCTTAATTTTCGAATTTTTCTTTTTAAGATAAATTAGAATTTTTTTAACTTTTTTCTTATTTCTTCTTCAGAGTAAGTTTTATTATTCTGTTTAGTTTTCATTATCTCAGCATGAATTTCATGATACTCTAGCTTTTCTTGCAATTCATGTATTAAGTTTTCTCTTTTCTCATAAGTATCTTTATCGACTAATACACCTAATACATCTTGTTTTTTTGTAATAACAACTTCATGATCTTTTTTTAACTTTTTATAAACTTTTGCAAGATTTTTTCTTAAATCTGTTACAGAAATAGTGTCTTCAAAAGCTTTAATTTGCTGTATGTATTTGTCAAGTAAAAAATGGTCCACGTTTCAACTGAAAAGCGGTCCACTTATTTTTCCGCTTTAAGCCATGAAATTGTTTCTTCAAATCGATGACTAACATCTCTTGAAATATCTAAAATATGAGATTTATATGCTAGTCTATCTACTATTGCTCC
>JAYENG010000073.1:0-2898 GCA_034721975.1 Bacillota bacterium | reverse complement strand
TAACTTTTTTAGTTGTTTCACTTATATTAAAATATTTCGTATATTGTTTTTCGTGCTTTGGGGTTCTTTTCCCAGATTCTAGTTCTCTTTTTAATTTTAGAATTTTTCTGTGAAGTTTTATTTCTTCATCTGCTTTCTTTCCTTTGTTATAGTAAATATGTACATACATTCTTTTAGATTTTTTAGAGTATCTTTTTTTATAGGTCTCTTTTCCTTGTATTCCCATTTGATGGTAGAGGTTTGTGCATATATATTATATTGTTCAATGTAATTTTCCCACGAGTTAATTGTATTCTTAAATTTTTTTATTTCATTTTGAATCCATATGAGATTATTTTTTGTTCCCATTAAAAATTTTCTATGATCTTTATATAAAAAATCAACATTTGCTTCGCTGTAAAATACACGGTCCATAACTAATTTTACCTTTTTGAATCCGTATGCATCCATATCTTTTAGTAAAGATTTAACCGTTATAACGTCAGTTATATTTCCGGCTAATTTTCTATAGTAAAATGGTAACCCTGAGGTTTCACCAAAAAGCATCGCTAAATTAATTTGCGGCAATGGATCGTGGTCTTTATTAACACCATACTTCACTTGCTTTAAATATTTGGAATAGCTAGATATAGATGTAGTATCATAAGCCCAAAATTCTTTTTCAGTACGTCTTTTCCCTTGTTTATAAAAAAATCTTTCTCTACTATCATTTGATATATTGGCAAATAAATCACTGCTTCTTTGAGATGATATGTTTTCTCCGTGTGGATGTTTATGCGTTGTAGCACTTACCAAATTTACTTAATGGATTTTTATCTTCTAGGATTAAATAATATGCAATTGATAATATTTGTTTATATGTATCTGGAAAACAATTCTTAAGATCATCTGTTAATCCAATCTTTTCTCAAATTTTATCAAACAGAAGAGTTGTGCCATAAAAAAATCTTTTAGATTCAGAAGTATAAGTTTGTTTTTTGTTATCCGATTTTTTTTGCGCGTTGGTATGATCTCTTTTGTTATAGGATCAACCTTGCCAATGCATTTGCGCTTAGCTCTAGATTGTCGCTTTTCTTTGTCCCAATAAGAAACTGATTCATAAGCATATGTTATTCCTGTTTTTTTGTTAGTTTGATATACTGTCGCAGCCATAAAATCCTCCATTCATCGTTGCTCATGTTATATCGTGTAACGAGGTACACGATATAAAACTCAAGTAAACATTGAAATATTAATATTTACTCGAGTTATTTATTTTTGCATCGTTATATTATTTTGGGAATGCAAGGTTTAGAGTAGAGCATTTTTCTACTCTTTCATTTTTTATACTTGTACGGTATAATAGTACAAGTAGAGAGGCGATGAGTATATGAATTATAAGCCCCCATTTACGATAAGTGAAAAGATTGTGAATTTAGTTGCGGGCATTATGGAACTAATTACAAGAATAACTATATCTGAAGTTGAAGGAATTAACCCTAGGTTAAGAAGAGATAATCGTATTAAGACAATACAAGCTTCGTTGGCAATCGAGAATAATTCTTTATCACTTGACCAAGTAACTGCAATCATTAATGGGAAAAGAATCCTAGGACAAGGACAAGATATCAAAGAAGTTAAAAATGCTTATGAGGCATATGAAGTATTACTTGATTTAGAACCATATAATGAAGCATCGTTGTTTAAAGCACATAAGATACTTATGAATGAACTGACTATAGAAGCCGGGATTTTTAGATCTGGTGGAGTCGGCGTTTTTGGTGGAGAGCAATTAATTCACATGGCACCACCAGCTCATTTGGTACCTGAGCAAATTGAGGTGTTACTAAAATGGGCAGAAAAATCAGAAGTACATCCACTTATTAAAAGTTGTGTATTTCATTATGAATTTGAATTCATACATCCTTTTGCAGATGGAAATGGAAGGATGGGGAGAATGTGGCAAACGTTGATACTATATAAATGGAAAAGGATTTTTGGTTGGCTTCCTGTTGAGACATTGATTAAGGAAAGGCAAGATAAATACTATGAAGTGTTAGAAGCATGCGATAAAGCTGCAGACTCTAGATTATTCATTGAATTCACCCTTAAAGCAATTTATGAAGCTCTTGTGGAAGTAAATTCTACCGTACAAGTGGACGAACAAGTTACCGAACAAGTCTTAAAACTTCTTGATGCAATCGGCCAGGATACATTATCAGGCAAGGAGTTAATGGAAAGAGTTGTGATAAAACATAGACCAACATTTAGACAGAATTATTTGTTGCCAGCGATTGAACAAGGATATATTGAAATGACTATTCCTGATAAACCCAATAGTAGTAAGCAAAAGTACAGGAGAAAATGAAAGTAGCATCTGCGGCCTAGTTACAACACATTACAGTGATAATTATATTGTAAAGCGCCAAAAAAATGGTGTTGAAGTGGAAATCGCAATCTGATATGCAATGCGTGGATACGTCAAGAAAATGGACTGAAATGCTTGAAATTGAGCGGAAAATAGAATAATTGATATAGGAAAATGACAGAATTGCTATGGTGTTTTGTCATTTTTTTATATTTGTTATTAATTGAAATTAGAAGTTTAAGTTTAAAAATATTTAATTGAGTAGCCATGTGGAAACGTCTTAGAAGTTCAAATATATTTTGGATAGAGTATGGTAATATGAATTAATATAAAGACGATATGATACTACGTTTCCGCTACAAAATCCACAAATCATTTGATTTACTGAAAAATTCAATTTGACAATCGTGATAAGAAATGTTACCGTTATTTTTGTTGAAAATAAAAGATGCAGTTATAATAATGAATTAGATTATGATAGTAATTAGTTTAAGAGCTTTTGAATATTCTAAGTTGAATAGGTTTAAGTAAATTTACATAAAAAATGAAAA
>JAYENG010000072.1:0-2902 GCA_034721975.1 Bacillota bacterium | reverse complement strand
TAAGAGCCTGTTTTCCAGGGGGACTCTAATAACTTGGAGGTCTATTTTATTTTTTGTATCTTTGTGGTAGAATAATTTAAGTTGGCGGTGAAAAGATGAGAGAGAATAGAAGAAATGATGAATTAAGAGGAGTAGAGATTACAAATAAATATTTATTGCATCCAGATGGTAGTGTACTTATCGAAATGGGTAATACAAAGGTGATTTGTACGGCTATGGTCGAGGACAGGGTTCCTCACTTTTTAAAAGGAACTGGATCTGGATGGGTGACGGCTGAATATTCAATGTTGCCTGGATCTACAGAAACGCGTAAATTTAGAGATTCAACTAAAGGCAAAGTTGATGGTAGAGGTACTGAGATTCAAAGGCTTATAGGACGATCTCTTCGATCTGTTATCGACATGAAAAAGTTGAGTGAAAAGACAATTTGGATTGACTGTGACGTTATACAAGCTGATGGTGGTACTAGAACAGCATCAATTACCGGAGCATATGTTGCTATGGTTGAAGCTATGAAAAAGATGAAAGAAAAAGGGCAAATCGATGAAATACCTGTAAATGGTTATGTTGCTGCAATAAGTGTGGGAAAAGTTGATGATGAAATATACCTAGACCTTGAATACAGTGAGGATTCAAAAGCTATTGTGGACATGAACGTAGTTATGACTGAAGAAGGTAAACTTATTGAGATACAGGGAACTGGTGAAGAAAGTCCTTTTAGTTTAGAAGAATTGAATATTATGATTGAGTATTCTAAAATAGGGATAGAATATTTAATAGAAAAACAAAAAGAAATTATAGAAAGATAGTGGTGACAGATGAAGAAGGTAATTTTAGCCTCGAATAATTCTCATAAACTTGAGGAAATGAAAAAAATTCTTAATGATTTCAATTATGAAGTGGTAACTATGGAAGAAGCCGGACTGATTGATTTTGAAATTGTTGAAGATGGTAAAACTTTTGAAGAAAATTCATTAATTAAAGCTAAGGCTGTTCTAGAAAAATTAGGAGAACTTACAATAGCTGATGATTCGGGATTGGTGGTTGAGTATCTTGACGGTGAGCCGGGAGTTTATTCAGCGCGTTATGCTGGAGAAAATGTATCTTATGAAGATAACAATAAAAAATTGTTGAGAGTTTTAGAAGAGGTACCATTTCTAGAGCGGAAAGCGAAATTTGTATCTGTAGTTACCATGTTATTTCCTAGTGGTGATGAAATTGTTGCAAGAGGTGAAGTAGAAGGGAATATTACCTTAACGGAATCAGGTGAAAATGGATTTGGATATGATCCGCTTTTTTATATTCCTGAATTGAAAAAAACTTTTGCAGAATTATCATCTGAAGAAAAAAATGAAATTAGTCATCGTGCAAGAGCGCTAAAGATACTAAAAGAAAAATTGAATCAGAGAAATGAGTAAAACGAGAATTTTAGTTGTTTCCGATACTCATGGGAATGATGAAATATTAAAAAAATTGGTGAAAAAATATGAACATTTTGAATATCTGATTCACTTGGGAGATCATATTTGGGATATAGATGACATTGAATTCAAAGGGAAGGCGTTATCTATTAAAGGAAACGCAGATAGAGGCGCAAAAGGTGCATCAGATAGAGTTTTTACAATAGATGGTTATAATATATGGTTAACTCATGGACATCTTTATTGTGTTAAATTTGGACTGAATAAACTTTTTTACAGTGCGCTTGAGAAAAAGGCCGATATTGTAATTTTCGGACATACCCATGTGGCGTTAAATATCAATTATGAAAACATGTTGTTTTTTAATCCGGGAAGTTTGGCCTATCCTAGGGGAACAAATATTGGATCATATGGTATAATTGAATTTGATAAGAAAAAGATTAATGCAAATATTTTAGAATTCGATTAAAAACATATTGACTTAGAAATCGAAATGTCATATAATTAATTTTGTCAGTTATCGGGGTGTAGCGCAGTTTGGTAGCGCATCTGGTTTGGGACCAGAGGGTCGCGGGTTCAAATCCTGCCGCCCCGACCATTATAATTGCGGGTGTAGCTCAGTGGTAGAGCCCTGGCCTTCCAAGCCAGTTGCGAGGGTTCAATTCCCTCTACCCGCTCCATAATTTGCGTTCGTAGCTCAGCTGGATAGAGCATCGGCCTTCTAAGCCGAGGGCCGGGGGTTCGAGTCCCTCCGGACGCGCCATTTAATTTTATATGTGGCGGCTGTCGTCAAGTGGTTAAGACACTGGATTGTGGCTCCTGTATGCGTGGGTTCGAATCCCATCAGCCGCCCCACTTTTATTACTCTGGGGATTGGCCAAGTAGGTTAAGGCAACGGACTTTGACTCCGTGATCATAGGTTCAAATCCTGTATCCCCAGCCATATGACCTATTAGCTCAGTTGGTAGAGCATCTGACTTTTAATCAGGGTGTCCCGCGTTCGAGTCGCGGATAGGTCACCATTTATATGCGGGTGTGGCGGAATTGGCAGACGCACTAGACTTAGGATCTAGCGCTTTACGGCGTGCAGGTTCAACTCCTGTCACCCGCACCAAAAGATGACTTCATTGATTTATATGGAGTCTTTTTTTATAGACTATTGACTTTAATAAGTTTATAATAATTATAGAAACTAAATATGGGGCATTAGCTCAGCTGGATAGAGTAGTAGACTTCGAATCTATTGGTCACAGGTTCGAATCCTGTATGCCTCGCCATAACAACCGTTGAAAATACTGGGTTTATAATTTTACCCAGTATTTTTATTTTGCGTTATGTGGGAAAGTGGTCACGGATTGGTCACAGAATTATTTTCTTGCGACCAGAAAATTTGATTTATTATGAAAAAACAGGAGCGGTTGAAAAAATTTTTTAGAAAATTTGGGGAAAATCATCCTTATTTTAATGGGGAGATGAATCGC
>JAYENG010000071.1:0-18128 GCA_034721975.1 Bacillota bacterium | reverse complement strand
TCCGGGACCATCTATGGATTTTGTAGATTGGGTAAAGGAAATGGAAATTGCGTGGATAGGTGTGGACTGCGGCAGTGCCGACCATCCGCAAAATACTATGATTAGAGAATGGGAACCAAAAGAGACGGTATTGGCTGATGCTTATATGAAGCAAAAATACGGCAAGGGCCTAGAAGAGATTTATCCGTGGCCGGAGACTTATCAAGCAATGCATGTTCAAGTGTTCCCAAGACCTCATGTGATAATCCATGCTGAAAATCTTGGTGGACAACTTGATGAAGTTCTTAATAGGAGAATGGTTATCGGATGTTTCCCTTGGAAATTTAAAGATGGCGAATCAGCATTTTCAAGAATAGTTGCTTTTGAAGGATTTGAAGAATAAATGAATTGTACCCGCCCGTGTGGCGGGTAATCTTCAATTATAAGGAGGAAATATGAAAGAACATATTGCTGCTTGTGTGCAAATTGCAGTAAAACCGAATGATATCAAGTACAATATTGAAAAAACTGCGGCGTGGATGGAAAGAGCGATTAAGGAATATGAAGCTGAATTGATAGTGTTTCCTGAATCCATTACAACAGGATTTACTCCGAATATGCCAGTTGAAGAATTTTATGAGCTTATTTCAGAAGTTCCTGGAAGCCAGACTGAGCTGATTCAAAAGTTGGCTAAAGAATATGGGGTTCATGTGGTTTTGCCTCTTTATGAAAGAGGTAAGAAAAAAAATGAAATCCTTAATAGCTCGTTGCTGATTGATGATACTGGCAGTATTGTCGGAAATTATAGAAAGACACATCCATTTCCTACGGAGAGAATTGAGGGTGGAGGGTGGACCACTCCAGGTAGTGAAATAGCTGTAGTTGAAACAAAGCTGGGGAAAATTGGTATGATTATTTGCTATGATGGTGATTTTCCTGAACTTAGCAGGGTATTGGCTTTAAAAGGTGCTGAAATCATTACCAGACCTTCTGCTCTTCTAAGAAGTTTTGAGATATGGGAAATGACAAACAAGGCAAGAGCATATGATAACCATGTCTATATGCTTGCGGCGAATTCCATCGGGCCTGACGCAGCTGACAACTATTTTTTCGGACATAGTATGATTGTAAGTCCGATCGCCCAGACTTTGGCTTTGGGAAGAGGTACAGAAGAGATAATTGCAGCTAAATTGGATCCCGATCCTATTAAATATGTAAGTTACGGAACTAAATCACCTATGATCTTTGATCATTTAGAGGATAGAAACGTCAAGGTATATGAAGGGATATTAAGTGAAGGGAAAAGCAGTTTTGAACCGTCTAGAAGAATACCGTATAAAAAATAGAGGAGGGAGGAATTGTATATGAAGCAATCTTTAGAAGGAATCAAAGTATTGGATTTAACAAGAGTCTTGGCAGGACCATATGCTACAATGGTATTGGCTGACTTGGGAGCAAATGTCATGAAGGTTGAAATGCCTGTCAAAGGAGACGATTCTAGACATTTCGGGCCTTATGTCGGTGATGAGAGCGCTTATTTCATGAGTTTGAACAGAAATAAAAGGTCGATGACGTTGAATTTGAAAACTGAAAAAGGAAAAAAGTTACTAAAAGAAATGATAAATAATGTGGATATTGTCATTGAGAATTTCAGACCTGGAACTATGGAAAAATTGGGACTTGGTTATGATGTGTTGAAAGAAATTAATCCTAGAATCATATATGCGGCCGCATCGGGATTCGGACATAGTGGACCATATAGTAAAAGACCGGCCTATGATGCCATTGTTCAGGCTATGGGAGGAATAATGAGCATTACAGGTCAAGAGGGCGGAGAATTTACAAGGGTCGGAACTTCTGTTGGCGATATTACTGCGGGATTGTTCACTAGCATTGGTATACTGGCTGCTTTAAGGTATAGAAATGAAACTGGAATAGGACAAAAGGTAGATGTGGCGATGTTTGATACACAACTTTCTATACTGGAAAATGCGGTGGCAAGATATGCCGTAGATGGTGAAATACCTGCTCCAAAAGGAAACAGACATCCGTCTATTGTTCCTTTTGAACCTTTTGATGCAAGTGATGGGAAAATAATGATAGCTGTCGGTAATGATGCTTTATGGGTTAAATTTTGCATAGCGACCGAACTTGAACATTTAACCGATAAAGAAGAATTTAAAACAAATCCTCTCAGAAACAATAATTATAAAATGCTAAGACCGCTTATTGCAGAAAAAATCATTAAAAAGACTGTCGATGAATGGATTGAAATTTTTAATGATGGAGGAGTTCCAAACGGACCTATCAATACAGTGGATAAAGTGATGAAGGATCCACAAATATTAGCAAGGGATATGGTTAAAAAAGTTGAACATCCTATAGCGGGAAAACTTCTAATGCCAGGAGTTCCAATAAAAATGAGTGAAACTCAAGGGGATGTTATTATGCCGTCGCCGATTTTAGGGCAGCATACGGACGAAATATTAAAGGAAATTTTAGATTTGGATGATAATGAAATAGAGAAGCTCAAAAAAGAAAATATTTTTTAATGGAAGTGATGATTTGTTGACGGCGATTATTTTAGCTTCAGGATTCTCTAAAAGATTCAATGAAAACAAACTGCTTACAAAGATAGATGGCAAACCTCTTGTAGAAATAACTTTGCAGGAGGTTTGTGACTCTAATTTTAATGAAGTTGTTTTAGTTTACAGAGAGGAAGAAGTTAAACGGATAGGTTTGGATTATGATGTTACAATTGCATATAATGAAAAAGCTCATCTAGGAATGAGCGAAGCGGTAAAATTAGGTGTGAGTTTGGCAAGTGATGAAACTGATGGATATATGTTTTTTGTCGGTGATCAGCCGTTTCTTACACACGAGGTAATAAATGAATTGATTGATGCTTTTTATCTGAATAAAAGTACTATTTTGATTCCTGTTTGCAATGGAGATAAATGTAATCCGGTTTGCTTTCCTGCTAAGTACCGTGAAGAATTGTTGAGTATTTTTGGAGACAAAGGCGGAAGACAAGTTATAAGCAGAGTAAAAGACGGCAAAAGATTTTATGAAATTGAAAATAAACTATTTTGTATAGATATTGATACGTATGATGATTATATAAAGGTTAAAAAATTACTGGAAATTTAAATGATTCAGGTGCGAAAACCAATAAGTTGGAAATTATAAGAAAACATGATCAAAAAGAAGATTTTATTAACGAATTGTAGTGGATGATATAAGGTTTTTGAATCACTTTCTGGAACTGGAGTGTTTCTTGCAATAGTTTTAGGTGTTGCTGCCATGATGATAGGATTCGTCATCGGTAGATATGTAGTTAAAATAAGTTGGATTATGCTCTCGGGAGCTATTTGCGGCTGGATGACTTCTACGCCGGGACTTGGAGTTGCGGTTGAAGCTGTCGCTTCTGATGATCCTACACAATCTTTCCATGCAGATAAAAATAGCATATAATATATTTATCGATAGTGAAATATAATCTGTGTATTGTTATGTACTCAAGAAGGTGGAAAATATGAAAAATGATGATATTTTAATAACCGCTTATGCAAAACTCCCGAATGGAATTACTGCAACTGAACTATATAAAGTAGTTGGAGTGGCGCTGTTGGTTGATAGGAAAACATCTTTAATCAAAGACATTGAATGTTCGCTCGTTACCGAGCTAGCAAAAAACTACATTAAAGGCATCGTTATAGGAAAAACATTAAATGATATTAGTGCTATTGTAGAAGATTTTGAATTGAATTATTATGGATCGGCAAAAAAAGCTATTATATCGGCTGTGAAAATTGCTAGTGAAAAATATAATGAGCTTATTTAAATGGCATTTTATATGAAGAGAAGATAATATGAATCTTAATACCGAATAGTAGTTTGGTTTTGAAATAATTTATGATAAAATAAATAGAAATAGGATTTTTGGTTTTCGAATAAAGAATGAAAGAACACTATCGACAGTAACATAAACTTTTATAGAGCTAGAGGATGATATGAGGATTGCTCGAACGAGGAATTTTCATTTTACCAAGTGATGGGAGTTAGTCGAATAATTGAATAGATTATTAAGCAAATAACGGATTTTTATATGATTAAAACAACCTTTTAATTAAAGTGTAGAAATTGTGAGTTAGATTGTCTTCTGTAGATAAGCTGACTCTTTTTTTGTATATTTTATTTAATTTGTGTCTAGGTTAAAATATATTTTAATTTCGGGGGAAAGATAATGGAGTTTGATAAAAGGATTAGAAAGGAATCATTAAAAAATAAAATAATGTCTGCGAAAGAAGCTTCAAGTTTTGTTACGGACGGAATGACGGTAGCAACTAGTGGATTTACTCCTTCTGGTTATCCTAAAAAAGTTCCGGTTGAAATCGCTAAAAGAGCTGATAACGGAGAAAAAGTTAAGATTTCGTTGATTACTGGAGCCTCTGTTGGAGATGAAATTGACGGTGAATTATCGCGTTCGGGCGTAATAGAGAGAAGATACCCTTATCAGACGCAAAAAGACATGAGGGATAATATAAATACTGGTAATACATTTTATGCGGATCATCATTTAAGTCATGTTCCTCAGTATATCGAATACGGATACTACGGACACATCGATGTAGCGATTATAGAGGCATTATGTATTACCGAAGACGGCGGCATCGTACCGACGACTTCAGTTGGAATTTCGCCTCAAGCGATAAAGAAGGCCGATAAGGTGATAATCGAAATCAATACAGCTCAACCTCTAGCTTTAGAAGGTGTTCATGATATTTATATGACTGAAAAACCTCCGTTTAGAAAACATATCCCGATTTATAAATCGGATGATAGAATCGGCAAGACATATATTGATTGTGATGAAAGTAAAATAGTAGCAATAGTCGAATCGGATACTCCTGACGATGTAAGACCTCTTGGGGAGATCGATGAAAATTCTAAAAAAATCTCCAATTTTATTATTGATTTCTTGGGAAAAGAGGTTGAAAAAGGGAGACTGCCTAAAAACCTGTTGCCACTTCAGTCGGGAGTCGGTTCGGTGGCGAATGCTGTACTTGGAGGACTTGCAGATTCTGACTTCACAGATTTGACATGTTACACTGAAGTTATACAGGATTCTATGTTCGACCTTATAGATGCCGGAAAAGTAAAGTTCGCATCTGGTACATCTTTTACTCCATCTGAAGAAGGGTTAAAAAGGCTTTTTGAAAATATCGAGCATTATGCTAAACACTGTATACTGAGACCTATGGAAATCAGCAATAATCCAGAAGTGATTAGAAGACTTGGGGTAATCGCAATGAATACTGCCATTGAGATAGATATTTACGGGAATGTAAATTCTACAAATATAATGGGTACAAGAATGATGAACGGTATAGGCGGTTCTGGTGATTTTACCAGAAATGGCTATCTAACAATTTTCACAACGGTGTCTACTGCTAAAAATGGAGACATATCTTCTATTGTCCCAATGGTGTCGCACGTTGATCATACTGAACATGATGTCAATGTTGTAGTGACTGAGCAAGGGATTGCCGATTTAAGGGGATTGGCTCCAAAAGAGAGATCGAGAAAAATAATTGAAAACTGTGCTCATCCTGATTATAAAGAAATGTTGTTGGATTATGTAACTAGAGCTGAAGAAGGCAAATATAAACATACACCGCACATAATTGATGAAGCGTTATCGTTCCATGAAAGATTTATTGAAACAGGAAGCATGAAAAAACAGGAAAAAAGCTTGTTGAAACGAACGTTGTAGAAACAGAGCATAAAAACTTGAGTGAAGCGGTTAGATTCACTGTGATTATTGCAAAAGATATGGGAACATGTTGTTTGTGTTATCGGTTGCTTCGATTGATTTTTTTGTATAGATATTGATACAATTGATGATTATAAAAAATGCATAGAAAATGATAAATATGTCGGAAAGAGTCTGAAAGTGTTGTAAATGCTATATTTTTTCAAAGAATATTTGTATACAAGTATATTTTAGCAAATAATATATACTTTTAAAAAAAATATGTTATATTATAGAAGGTATATGATAAACATTTCAAGGAGGAAGTTAAATGTTTGAAAAAGATAAGCTATCCAATATTGAGAATAGTTTAGATGAGTACAAAAAGGCAACTAGTAAGTTGATGGAAAAAAGACCAGAAAGAAGAGAAGAATTCATATCGGGTTCTGGGGAATCAATCAAGAATTTATACACACCACTAGACATAGAAAAAATTGATTACTCTGAATCGTTAGGGATGCCGGGGAGTTATCCATATACACGTGGGGTTCAACCAAACATGTACAGAGGAAAACTTTGGACCATGAGAATGTATGCTGGATTTGCTACAGCAGAGGAATCAAATAAGAGATATAAATATTTAGTAGAACAAGGATCAAGCGGATTATCGGTAGCATTTGATTTGCCTACTCAGATTGGATATGATTCTAATCATTCTTTAGCTGAAGGAGAAGTAGGAAAAGTTGGAGTTGCAATTGATTCACTTAAAGATATGGAGGTTCTTTTCGATGGAATCCCTCTAGACAAAGTAAGTACTTCAATGACGATCAATGCGCCTGCTAGTGTTCTTTTGGCGATGTATATTGCTGTTGCTGAAAAACAAGGAGTAAGTGCTGATAAATTAAGAGGAACAATACAAAATGATATTTTGAAAGAATATATTGCAAGGGGAACCTATATTTTCCCTACAGAACCATCTATGCGTTTAATTACGGATATTTTTGAATACTGTTCAAAAGAAGTACCGAAATGGAATACAATCAGTATTTCGGGTTACCATATCAGAGAAGCTGGATCTACGGCATCTCAAGAAGTCGGATTTACATTGGCAGATGGTATTGCTTATGTTGAAGCTGCAATCAAAGCGGGTCTTGATATAGATGCATTTGCACCTAGATTGTCATTTTTCTTCAATGCACATAATGATTTGCTTGAAGAAATTGCAAAATATAGAGCGGCAAGACGTCTTTGGGCAAAGATTATGAAAGATCGCTTTGGAGCTAAAAATCCAAAATCCATGTCACTTAAGTTCCATACACAAACAGGGGGCTCTACTTTGACTGCGCAACAGCCTGATAATAATATTGTAAGAGTTGCAATTCAGACTTTAGCGGCTGTTTTAGGTGGAACACAGTCATTGCATACTAATTCTAGAGATGAAGCATTGGCTTTACCATCTGTCGAGTCAGTTAGAATCGCTTTAAGAACTCAGCAGGTTGTTGCACATGAGAGTGGTGTTACGAATACAGTAGACCCGTTGGCAGGTTCATTCTTCATTGAATCTATGACTGATAAAATTGAAACGGAAGCTGTGAAATACATTCAAAAAATTGATGATTTGGGTGGAGCGCCAAAGGCGATTGATGATGGATATATCCAACGCGAAATTATGGATGCGGCATATAAATATCAAAAAGAGATTGAATCAAACGAAAGAATTATTGTCGGCATGAATCAATTCCAAATTGAAGAAGAAAGACCAACTGGATTGTTGAAAGTTGATTTATCTGTTGGTGAAAATCAAAAGATAAAATTATCCGAACTTAAAAATGGCAGAGATAATGCCAGCGTAGAAAAATCATTGGTTGAATTAAGAAAAGCATGCGAAGGCAGTGAAAATGTAATGCCGTATGTTTTGGATGCTGTTAAGACTTATGCTACACTTGGAGAGATTACTCAAGTAATGAGAGATGTCTTTGGTGAATATCAGCAAAGTGTGATAATTTAAGGAGGAAACAAAGTGGATAGACCAATTAGAGTTTTAGTTTCTAAACCAGGCCTAGATGGGCATGATCGAGGAGCGAAAGTTATTGCAAGAGCTTTAAGAGATGCGGGTATGGAAGTGATTTATACAGGTTTAAGACAAACTCCTGAGCAAATTGTCAACGCTGCAATTCAGGAGGATGTGGATGTAGTAGCTACGAGTATATTATCTGGAGCGCATGGAACATTGCTTCCTAAAATTGCAGAATTGTTAAAAGAACATGGAGCGGAGGATATTTTGTTTATTGGTGGAGGAGTAATCCCCGATGAAGATATCCCGGAACTGATTGAAAATGGTGTTAAAGCTGTATTTACACCTGGAACTCTTACTTCGGAAACAGTTAAATTTATTGTTGATAATGTTAGGAAATAGGTGAGTAAATGGATTTGCTGCAGGGGTTAAAAAAAGGGAATAAAAGAGCTGCTGCTAAATTAATAACTATGGTTGAAAACAGAACCATTGGTTATCAGGAAGTGCTCAAGGAAGTTCATAAATTATCTGGAAAGGCCTATGTTGTTGGAATAACAGGTCCGCCAGGATCAGGGAAAAGCACTTTGACTGATAAAATTGTAAAAAAACTTAGAAAACAAGACAAGAAAGTTGCTGTTATTGCTATTGATCCTACAAGTCCTTTTTCCGGAGGTTCGATTTTAGGTGACCGTATTCGTATGAACGACTTAAGTTTAGATCCGGGAGTATTCATTAGAAGTATGGGAACTAGAGGACATTTAGGAGGGTTATCTGAAGCTACAAAGGCAGCGATAAAGATTTTAGATGTCTATGGAGCTGAATATATATTTGTAGAAACGGTTGGTGTCGGGCAGTCGGAAATTGAAATTGTGAAAAATGCCGATACAACTGTAATGGTGATGGTTCCTGGTCTTGGTGACGATATCCAAGCGATAAAGGCGGGCATAATGGAAATTGGTGATGTCTTTGTGATTAACAAGTCGGATAGAGAAGGTTCTAATCGTACAAGAGCTGAAATAGAAATGATGCTTGATTTTTCAAATAGCGATTTTAGGCCGGCTGTAAAAATGGCTGTAGCAGTGGATAATAAAGGAATAGATGATATTATCGATGAGGTTGAAAAACATAAAGCTTATTTGATAAAAACAGATAAGTACCATCACAATAGAGTTGAAAGTGCTAGAGAAGAGATCGTAGAAATCATTAAAGAACATATTGCGGATAAGATATTCAATGATCATTTGGTAAGCAGCCAACTTGCAGAGTTGACTCAGCAAGTTGTGAAAAGGGAAATCGATCCCTATACTGCTGGATTCAATATATTAAAAAGCGTTAAATTATAGGAGGGAAAATGAAAACTTTAAAGGTTGACCATATTGGGATTGCTGTAAAAAATCTCGACGAAACACTGAAGTTTTACACAGAAGTTCTCGGACTTGAAGTTCAAGGTTCGGAAACTGTAGAAGAACAAAAGGTGAAGGTGGCATTTTTACCTGTTGGAGATTCAGAAATTGAATTATTGGAATCTACTGACCCTGAAGGTCCGATTGCTCGTTTTATAGAGAAAAATGGCGAAGGTATTCAGCATATAGCTTTCAAAGTGGATGATGTTGAAGAAGCTATAGAGTACATGAAATCAAAAGGTATGAGAATGATTGATGAGCAGCCAAGATATGGTGCCGGAGGTGCTAAGATTGCATTTGTTCATCCTAAAAGCTCTAATAGAGTTTTAGTAGAGTTAACTCAGAGAGATTAGGAGGTTTTACAGACATGTCAATAAATAAGTTAGAGGATTTAAGACAGAAAAAAGAAAAAGTTCTTGCTGGTGGTGGAGAAAAAAGAATTGAGAAACAACATAAAAGCGGGAAATCGACAGCAAGAGAAAGAATCAATATGTTATTTGATGAAGGCACATTTGTTGAATTGGATGCATATGTAGTTCACAGATGTTCAAATTTCGGAATGGAAAATATCGAAGCGCCAGCAGAGGGCGTTGTAACTGGTTATGGTCAAGTCGACGGTAGATTGGTATTCTCATACGCTCAAGATTTTACTGTTATAGGTGGATCTTTAGGAGAAATGCATGCAAACAAGATTGTAAAAGTATTAGACAATGCGCTTAAAATGGGAGCTCCAGTTGTAGGACTTAATGATTCAGGCGGAGCGAGAATTCAAGAGGCTGTAGATGCGCTCTCAGGATATGGAAAGATATTCCTTAAAAACACAATAGCTTCAGGTGTTATTCCTCAAATTACAGCTATTATGGGACCATGTGCCGGTGGAGCGGTTTATTCTCCGGCGATTACAGACTTTGTATTCATGGTAGATAAAACATCTCAAATGTTCATTACAGGTCCACAAGTTATTGAAACAGTTACAGGTGAAAAAGTTACTGCAGAAACGCTTGGTGGAGCGATGACTCATAATAGCATAAGTGGTGTTGCTCATTTCATGTCGCCGAATGATGAACAAGTAATAAACGACATTAGAAAATTGTTAGATTACTTACCATCAAACAATATGGAAGAACCTCCTGTATTTGAAGTGAATGACGATATCAACAGAATGGTTGAAGAGTTGAATACATTCATTCCTGATAATCCAAATAAACCTTATGATATGCACGATATTATCAGTACTATAGTTGATGATGGCGAGCACATGGAATACCAGCCGTACTATGCTAAGAATATTTTGACAATGTATGCAAGAATCAATGGTTCAACTGTTGGGATAATTGCAAATCAACCAAAAGTATTAGCGGGTTGTCTTGATGTAAATGCATCGGATAAAGCAGGGAGATTCATTAGAACTTGTGATGCTTTCAATATTCCACTTTTGACTGTAGAGGATGTACCTGGATTTTTACCGGGAACGGCACAGGAATACGGCGGAATAATCAGACATGGAGCTAAGATGCTATATGCATATAGTGAAGCTACTGTACCGAAGGTTACTTTGATTGTTAGAAAAGCATATGGTGGAGCATACTTAGCTATGTGTTCGAAAGATTTAGGAGCTGACTTGGTTTTAGCTTGGCCGAGTGCAGAAATTGCTGTAATGGGACCTATGGGTGCTGCAAACATTATCTTTAGAAAAGATATCAACGGAGCAGATGATCCAGTTAAGATGAGAGAAGAAAAGATAGAAAGTTATAAAGATGAATTTGCGACTCCATATAAAGCAGCAGAGAGAGGATTTGTTGACGATATAATCGAACCAAGCACTACTAGACAAAGACTTGTGGATGCCTTCAATATGCTTTCATCAAAGAGAGAAGACCGTCCATCTAAAAAACATGGAAATATTCCTTTATAATAGTTAAGGAGAGATATTATGACTTTACTTGAAAGATTTGCAGATCCAACGATAATACAAAATATGCCTTTCGGAGAAAAAATGATGGCTTCGTTTTATGTAGCGATTCTCGGAATGGGAGTAACGTTTTTAGCTCTTGTTATTTTATGGGGTGCAATTACGATACTTAGTAAATTTGTTGCTGGATATGAAAAGAAAGATAAGAATATTAAGGTAGTAAAAGAAACAGCAAAAGTTAAGGAAGTAGTTACTGAGAACAATTCAAAAGATGATGATTTTGAATTGGTTGCTGTTATTGCTGCTGCGATAGCTGCAGCGACAAATCAGCCAGTCGACCGGATTTTTGTCAAGAATATAAAAAGAGCTACAGACAGTGCAACAGCTTGGAAAAAATCAGGCATTGCTAGTCAAATGTCAAGTAGAATGTAAATATAGGAGGCTATCATGAAAAAATATAATATAGTTGTCAACGGAAACACTTATGAAGTAGAAGTGGAAGAAATGGGTGGAGCGGTTGCGACAGCGCCAGTAGCGAAAGCGGCACCGGCGCCGAAGGCGGCTCCAGCACCTAAGGCTGCACCAGTGGCTGCACCTGTAGCTGCACCGGCAGCAGGGGAACAGACAGTTACAGCGCCGATGCCTGGATCGGTTTTAGATGTAAAAGTTAATGTTGGTGATACTGTTTCAAATGGAGATGTATTACTTATACTAGAAGCTATGAAGATGGAAAATGAAATCATGGCGCCAGCTGATGGAAAGATTGTATCGATTAATGCCGCAAAAGGTGCATCTGTAAATTCTGGTGATGTTTTAATCGTAATAGGATAATAAAACTAACACAGAAAGGAGATGCAGATTGTGTTACAAGCGTTTATAGATTTTATAATGAGTACAGGACTGATGAGTATTGAAGTAGGGCAAATATCAATGCTTTTAGTATCGTTTGTACTACTGTATTTAGCAATAAAAAAAGGATTCGAACCACTTTTGTTACTACCTATTGCATTTGGTATGTTGTTGACGAATTTACCACTTGCAGGAATGATGAGCGAGCCAGTTTTTAATGCTGCTGGTCATACGGCAGAGCCTGGTGGATTACTTTACTATATATATCAGGGAGACCATTTAGCAATATTTCCTCCGTTGATATTTTTGGGAATTGGGGCTATGACGGATTTTGCGCCACTTATTGCCAATCCTAAATCGTTACTTTTAGGTGCAGCGGCACAATTCGGTATATATGTAACGTTTATCGGAGCAATTGCTTCGGGACTATTTACAGCGCAACAAGCAGCGTCTATAGGAATTATAGGTGGAGCTGACGGTCCGACGGCAATATTCCTATCATCAAAATTGGCACCTGAATTAATGGGTCCTATTGCGGTTGCTGCATATTCATACATGGCTCTTGTGCCGGTTATCCAGCCTCCGATTATGAAGGCTTTAACGACAAAAGAAGAACGTATGATAAAAATGGATACACTTAGACCTGTATCTAAACTTGAGAAAATATTATTTCCAGTAGTTGTTACATTAGTTGTTTCTTTAATAGTGCCACCAGCTGCTACCTTGGTTGGTATGATGATGCTTGGTAATCTGTTTAAAGAATCAGGAGTTGTTGCAAGACTTGAAGATACTGCAAAGAATGCACTTATAAATATAGTTACAATTTTCCTTGGCGTTTCAGTAGGTGCTACTGCGACGGCTGACAAGTTTTTAAGATTGGATACTCTTGCAATTGTTGTCTTGGGCGTAGTTGCCTTTGGCATAGGAACAAGTACAGGTGTTTTGCTTGGTAAACTTATGAATAAACTTTCGGGTGGAAAAATCAACCCGTTGATTGGTTCGGCAGGAGTTTCTGCTGTACCGATGGCTGCTCGTGTTTCACAGGTGGTAGGACAGAAGGAAAACCCTTCCAACTTCTTATTGATGCATGCCATGGGACCAAATGTTGCTGGTGTTATTGGATCGGCTGTTTCGGCTGGAGTGCTTTTATCACTATTCGGTTAATAAAAAAGAGCTGCGGCTCTTTTTTTCCTTTTTTGGGGGTAAATTATGAAAGAAAAAATATTGGGGTTACTTCGTAACACTGAAAATTACATATCTGGTGAAGAAATGAGTTCGGTGTTAGGGGTCAGTAGAACGGCTGTATGGAAACATATAAAGGCACTAAAACAACAAGGGTATCAAATAGAATCAAAATCTGGGTATGGATATCATTTGGTTGATGAAAAAGAGCATATAAATAAAGAAGAATTAATGATTATCATTCATCAATTAGGAATTTTTTTTACTGAGGCTGAATATTTTGACAAGATTGATTCAACTAACGTATATGCGAAGAGCTTAAAACATCGAATGAATACATTGATTGTTGCAAATGAACAATCAATGGGTAGAGGAAGATTAGGTCGTGATTGGGAATCTGAAAGTGGATATGGTTTATATATGACTTTGAAAATCCAACCTGATTTAATGCCGTCTGAAGCTGTCAATATGACTCAGATAATGGCTTTAGCTACTGTTAGAGCATTAAAAAAGCTGTATAATGTCGACGTTTTAATCAAATGGCCAAATGATATTGTTTTTAAAGGAAAAAAAATCGCCGGCATATTAACAGAAATGACTACCGAAATCAATCAAATTGATCAGTTGGTCATAGGTATCGGAATAAATCTAAATCAAGATACATTTATAGGAGAACTGGAAAATAAGGCTATATCACTTAAACAGATAACAAATAAAAAGATTTCTAAACTTGTATTGATCAAACAGATTATTTTTGAATTTATCGAACTTTATAATGAATTTATCATCAATAGAAATCTTGAATATGTCATTGATGAAATCAATAATTATTCATCAGTTGTCGGTAAAGAAATAATTGCTATCGATAAGGGAACAACCTATAATTATAAGGCTGAATATATCGATAAAGACGGTAGATTGATTGTAAAAGACAATAAAGGTCAATATAAAGAACTTTTATTTGGTGAAATTTCTGTAAGAAGTAAAGATGGATATAGCAAATGATTGAAAAAATAGGTTTAGGGTGGTAATATAAATTATCTTAATAAAAAGGGTGATTCAATGTTATTAACAGTAGATGTTGGAAATACTGATATAGTATATGGTGTTTACCATAAAAATCAACTGATAAAATACTGGAGAATGTCTACTGATAAAAGCAAATCAGCAGACGAATTGGGAATGTTTTTAAAACAATTGCTGATTCATGACGGTTTATCATTGTTGGACATTAAAGATGTTATCATATCTTCGGTTGTACCGACGATTATGTATTCTTTACAGCATATGTCTATTAAGTACTTCGGAAAAGAAGCTATAGTAGTTGGTCCTGGTATTAAAACTGGAATGAAAATTCTTTATGATAATCCAAAACAAGTCGGAGCGGATAGAATTGTAAACGGAGTTTCAGCTTTTCATAAATACGGGGGGCCGATAATTGTTGTTGATTTTGGTACAGCAACGACTTTTTGTGGAATAACTTCCGATATGGAATACCTGGGTGGAGCAATCGCCCCGGGAATAAAGATTTCCAGCGACGCTTTGTTTCAAAAGGCTGCAAAATTAACAAGGGTAGAACTTCAAATGCCGATAAAAGCCATAGCGAAAAGTACTAATGAGAGCATACAATCTGGAATAACGTTTGGATATGTTGGACTTGTTGATTATATGGTCAAACTGTTTAAAGAAGAAATGAAAGGTGACGATATTAAAGTTGTAGCAACTGGTGGATTATCTTCACTTATCGCTACAAAATCGGAAGAAATCGATGTCGTAGATAAATTCTTGACTTTAGATGGTCTTAAAATAATTTATGATTTAAATAGTAAAAGGTGATTAATGTTGAAAATAGGAAATGTTGAAATTTCATCTGGATTAATTTTAGGTCCAATGGCAGGTGTGACAGATTTTGCATTTAGAAAGATTTGTAGAGAATTTGGTCTAGAAATGTCGTATACTGAGATGGTAAGTTCTAAAGGCATATATTACAAAGATAAAAAAACAATGAATTTACTGAGAATCGGTATTGAGGAACATCCGGTAGGTGTTCAAATATTTGGGTCGGATCCGTTTTTTATGGCTGAAGCTGTAAAGCGTGTGCAAGAAATTGTAGATTATGAGATTTTAGATATCAATATGGGATGTCCAACACCTAAAATAGTCAACAATGGTGATGGGTCTGCTTTGCTAAAGGATATTGATAAAGCGAGAAAAGTGCTTGAAGCAGTGAAAATGGTATCACGTAAACCAGTAACCGTAAAGGTTAGAATTGGTTGGAGTAATATAGATGGAACGATAGATTTTGTGAAGATGCTAGAAGATTCGGGGGCGGATGCTATAGCGGTTCATGGTAGAACACGTGAGCAAATGTACACTGGTAAAGCTGATTGGAATACAATAAAGAATATTAAAAGAGAATTAAAAATTCCGGTAATAGGAAATGGCGATATCTATACATTGGAGGATGCCATTAGGAGGATGAATGAATCTGGTGTCGATGGCATTATGATTGCAAGGGGAGTTCGTGGAAATCCGTGGCTGATAAGAGATATAGTTACTCACCTTAAAACGGGAAGAACACAGAATAGACCAATGGTAAATGAAGTTAGAGATGTTATCATGAAACATTTAATGTATGCTATCGAGGATAAAGGTGAACATAGAGCGATTATAGAACTTAGAAAACATATCGGGTGGTATATAAAAGGCTATAAAAATGCAGCTCAAGTAAGAAATAAAATCAATAAATCATCTAATATCCAGGAGTTTGAAAATTGTATTAATGAACTCCTTGACAATTAATAACAACTCAAATATAATATTTCATAATCTTAAGGAGTGTATGACATGAATGCTAAAGAAGTTTTAATTACTGAAGAAGGTTTTGGAAAAATTAAAAATGAATTGGAATATTTAAAAGCAGAAAAAAGACAAGAAGTAGCGGGAAGAATAAAAATTGCTAGAGAATTTGGAGATATTAGTGAAAATTCTGAGTACGATGAAGCTAAAAACGAACAAGCTGAAACTGAAGCACGTATTATTAAGTTGGAGAATATTGTAAAGTACGCAAAAATAATTGAAAAAGATAGTGTTGATAAAGATATTGTTTCTGTCGGTTCTAAAGTGATTGTTTTAGCGATGGATTTCGATGAGGAAGAAACTTATGCAATAGTAGGATCAACTGAGGCAGACCCTTATGAGAATAAAATTTCTAATGTTTCTCCTGTAGGTAGTGCGTTAATCGGGAGAAAGATTGGCGATGTTGTTGAAGTTGTAGTACCGGCTGGTGCATTGAACTATAAAGTAATAAATATTATTTAATAAGGAGGCAACAAATGTCAGAAGATATTAGTTTGAGTGAAGTCTTACAAGTTAGGCGGGACAAACTCATTAAACTTAGAGATATGGGTAAAAACCCGTTTTTGTTGGAAAAGTATGAAAGAACTAATTTTAGTAAAGATATTACTGAGAACTTTGTAGCCTTCGACGGAAAAGAAGTTGCTGTTGCGGGAAGAGTTATGGCAAAGCGTTCAATGGGAAAAGCATCTTTTATTGATATTTTAGATGCTGAAGGTAGAATACAATCTTATGTTCGAAAAGATGCTATAGGTGATGATGAATATGATGATTTTTCAACTTATGACATTGGTGATATAGTAGGTGTTAAAGGTATTGTTTTTATGACGAAAAAAGAAGAAATTTCTATTCGTGCTACAGAGGTTGTTCTTTTGTCTAAATCATTACAAATATTACCTGAAAAGTTTCATGGTTTAAAAGATCCTGATTTGAGGTATAGACAGAGATATGTAGATTTGATAGTTAATCCTGAAGTTAAAAAAACATTTTTACTTAGAAATAAAATGATTTCAGCTATGAGAGAATTTTTGGAAAAAGAAGAATTTTTGGAAGTCGATACACCTGTGTTGGGCACTATCGCTGGTGGCGCAACGGCAAAACCGTTTGTTACACATCACAATTCATTAGACATCGATATGTACATGAGAATTGCCAATGAGTTATATTTGAAAAGATTGATTGTCGGTGGTTTTGATAAAGTTTACGAAATGGGTAAAATGTTTAGAAATGAAGGAATGTCGATAAAACACAATCCTGAGTACACGGCTATGGAATTGTATGCTGCATATGAAGATTATGAATATGTAATGTGGATTACTGAGAACTTGGTATCTTATATGGCTAAAAAAGCATTGGGAACTTCTAAAATCAATTATCAAGGAACTGAAATCGATTTCACTCCACCGTGGAGAAGAGTTTCTATGACAGATTTAATCAAGGAGCATACAGGTGTGGATTTCGATGCGGTCAGAGATCGTGAAAAGGCAAAAGCTATGGCGGAAAAATTGCATATCGAGGTAACTGATGATATGGAATGGGGACATATGGTGAGTGAAGTGTTTGAAGAATATTGTGAAAAGCATTTGATTCAGCCTACGTTTGTAATGTACCATCCAGTAGCTATTTCACCTCTTGCTAAGAGGAATATGAATGATCCGGAAGTGACTAATAGATTCGAGGCGTTTGCAAATACGTGGGAACTTGCAAATGGGTTTTCTGAACTTAATGATCCTATCGATCAGCGTGAACGTTTTACAGAACAGGCTGAAAGACGTGATACTGGAATAGATGAGGAAGCTCATCCGATGGATGAAGATTTCTTAAATGCAATAGAAGTCGGTCTACCTCCAACTGGAGGTTTAGGTGTAGGTATTGATAGGGTAATAATGCTATTGACTAATTCTACATCAATAAGAGATGTCATTCTTTTTCCTACTATGAAACCTATAGAATAATAGATAAAACGTCCTTTTAAGGACGTTTTTTATCGATAAAAATTATTTTTAAAAAAACAAAATTTGTATTGACATGGAGCGTTGAAAGTGTTATTCTTATTGAGTCGCCAAGAGCGGCGAGAAGCAAAGAGAACCTTGAAAACTGAAGTAGTGAAATGCAAAACAAATGAAACATGCAAGCGTTAATTAAGAGTTTGATCTTGGCTCAGGATGAACGCTGGCG
>JAYENG010000070.1:0-2929 GCA_034721975.1 Bacillota bacterium | reverse complement strand
ATCGTTACTCTTATTATATCATGTAACGAGGAACATTGCAATATAAAACTAGAGTAAACATTGAAATATTAATGTTTACTCTAGTTTTATATTTTTGCATCGTTATATTATTTTGGGAATGCAGGTTACACTACTAACAAGAACTTATATTCGCGTTATGTAAGGAGAAACTACGAAAACCTTGAATGAAAAATACCCTAACTGGTACGAACAAAGGAAACGGTTTAAACTGAGTTTTAACACAAAACTCTTCCTTCTCAAACAGCTCAGGAAGTTCAATCAAAACTCGAAGTGTCTGTGTAAAGCTCAAAAGTGTAGCATACTTATGTTATGCTATCAGTAGAAGAAAAGTATTTCAATGCCGAGTAGTTCGCATATGATCGGAGTAGTCCATAGAGGTTCGTAAACTAGAACACTTGAGTTAACAATAACCCATAATAAAAAGATATCAATTGATACCAAAACAATTGACCGTGGACATGGGGAGTGATATGATAAAAATGAATCAAAGAACTGAGGAAAAAAGGAAAGAATCTAAAATCGAAGTTCAAACCTACTTGGATAGGCTAAAATATGCGATTCAGAGTGATTCTGTAAGACCTAACTTTCAAAAAAAAAGAAAAGTTGATCAGAATCGAGATAAAAAACATACAAACAGGTATACGATGGCTAAGTTGTTTCCGGATGAAGATGAGTCTGAAGTATTAAAAAGAGAACTAACACTTATGACTGTCGATGAATATATTGAAACAGTAAAGGATACAAGATTTCCTAAACGTAGTGAAATGCGCGTATTTGGGAAACGATATTCAGGAGAACACGTATATATGAAAATCCGCTCAGAGTTGGTTAGTATTGAACATGCCAACGGAGATAGTTTTATTTTAATTATGTCGTTTCATTATTCAGAGTGGGATTTTAAAGATAGTGATTTTCTATATAAGAAAGTTTGAGGTGAAAAGAAATGAGAAAAATAAAAAGTGAAAAGAAATTATGCCTCATCTGTATGGAAGAGCATGAAGTGCAGACTGTTATTTTAACGGATATAGAAGAATTTAAAGGAGAAAAAGTATCCTTTGATGCAATATATGAGTATTGCACTTATGCAGATGAATATCTTGAAACAGAAGATATGATTAAGGTAAATAGCCTAGCGATGAAGGATGCATATAGAGAAAAAGCAGGTCAATTAACATCCAGTGAAATCATTGCAATCCGAAAAAAATATGGAGTGAGTCAGAAGGATTTTTCCGAGATTTTGGATTGGGGAAGGGCTACAATTACGAGATATGAAAACCATCAAGTCCAAGATCGTGCTCATGATGATGTGTTGCGAAAGATTGAATCGGATCCGAAGTGGTTTCTTCAAATGCTCAAAAGAGCTGAAGGTAAAATTTCATATAAAGCTTTTCACAAATATCTTCAAGCGGCAAATCTAGAGTTCAAAAAGATGAAAAATCACTACTTGATAGATTCAATTCAAGCACTGTATGCTAATTTCACCGAGGATATTATAACCGGCGGAGTAGAACTTAATCTTAATAAAGTAATTGAAGTCATCAATTACTATGCTTCAAAAGTAAGCAGTATTCATAAAGTTAAATTAATGAAGATGTTATGGTATGGCGACAATGTAGCATACAAAAGAAGAGGAAGATCCATAACCGGTCTGGTATATAGTGCATTGCCAATGGGCGCAGCACCAGAGGGATATGAAAAGATTTTAGATTTAGATGGTATTGAGTTTGAAATGGTAATATATGATTTTGATCATATGGGCTATAAATTTCATCCGGTAGAAGGTTTTAAAATTAAAGAACTCACTGCTGAGGAAATTGAAATCTTAGATTCAATTATTGCTGAAGTTGGGCATTTGAACTCCCAAGAGATTATAGAAAAAATGCATGATGAAGATGCTTACAAATACACGGACGGAAATTGTATAATTCCATTTTCTTATGCAGAAAAGCTTTCAATCAATTGAACTAAGGTGTATTAGTGAACTACCCACTATTCTAAAGGGCTAGTTGAAAACACTGGGGTTATAATTTTACCCAGTGTTTTTATTTTATAAAAAAGAATCCACTTATATTTTGTAAGTGGATTTTGTTTTTCTATATTCAGTTGGTGTCATACCGATGTATTTTTTGAACAACGAAGAATAGTAACCTGAATTGCAAAAACTGAACATAGTAGAAATTTTTAGTATCGATATATCTGTAAGTTCTAAAAATGTTAATGATTCATTTATTTTCTCTTGATGTATAAAATCAACAATATTGATACCGACTTCTTGTTTAAAGACGGTTGAGGTATATTCCCTTGTTGTTGAAGTTAAATTAGATAAATCCTCAAGAGTGATTTTTTCAGTAATATTAGTATGAATATAACTGATAATTTTTGAAACAGGTAGAGAATAGTTGTGTATTCTTATTTTTAGTATCAATTTGATATATTCATCAACCATATAATATTCAAATTCAATTAATTCTTTAATATTATTTATACTCTCAAGTTTTAAAATAAGAACATCGCTTAATGAAAAAGAATCTTCAGGATCAATGCCAGCTTCAATAGCAGCACGTGCAAATAAAGTACATGAACCTATCAATGAGTTTTTAGTAGAACGAATTTCAGAAGATGCAAGGTTTGCTCGCTGCATAACATTAATAGTAGTAAGGGTTTCTACAGCTTCTTTTTCAAGCCCTTTTTTAATTTCGTTGATCAATTTTCTCTCAAGATAATAAGAAGGGTGTTTATAGTGTTCTTTTATATGTTCTATTTTTTTATAGAAATAATTTATCTAAAATTGCAATGACAAATTGAACTAATTTTCAACTGTAAAAATATGTATGCCTATTATTGATATATTTCATAGAGTTCATCATCAAAGGCTTCATCTGGTGTAAGGTAATTAAGTATTTTACGA
>JAYENG010000069.1:0-2940 GCA_034721975.1 Bacillota bacterium | reverse complement strand
CAACTATGGCGGTGGTGGAAGACTGGAAACTTTGTTTAGAATGACAAAAGTCCATGTAGATATGTTTAAAGCTGAAGCTGAAGTGAAACTTGCAGAAATGCAAAAAGAACATGATGAATATGCTATCGTCACTGATGTATATGATTTGCTTTATGATGTGAAGCTGGCTGAGATTTCTTTAGATCAGAATGAGGCATATTTGGATTATTTGGAAATGCAATATAACGCCGATGTCAAACGCTATGAAATGGGAATGATTTCTTTACTTGATTTGAACAATTCGCAGAATTCATATCGTTCTCAAGTGATTGCTGTTTCAGAAGCTGAAAACAATTTGAATCAATCATGGAATGCATTGAAATCTAAAATAGGGTATGAATTTGAAACTGAACTGGTTCTAGATTTTGATGTTGAAAAATTGGAATTCGATAAATTATATTCACTTGTTTTGGCAGAAAAAACAGCTATGAAAGACATCAGTCTTTACAATACTTATAAAACTTATTATGCAAATGATTTGCTTTTTAAATTGACAGACGATGCATACGAACCATATGATAAAGAGTATAAAACTGCATATTATGATGCTGAAATAGGAAGAATCAATTATGAAGATGGCTATGATTCTTTCATAATAAACATGAAAAGTGATTTCAATACTTTAATAGTATTGGAAATGAAAATAGACATTAAAGAGCTTTATTTGGAGATAGGCAAGAGAAATCTAGAAATTGCTGAGCAAAAGTATGAACTGGGCATGATCAGCCAAGCTGAATTGCTTTTAGAAAAATCAAGATATATTCAAGATGAATATAATTATAAGAATTCAATTGTTACTTATAATAAGAGTGTATTGGAAATCGAAGAATTAATTGCAGAATAAAAACATGATTAACAGAAAAGTCAATCCTTAGGGATTGGCTTTTTCTCACTGTTTAGCGGAATTAATGAACAGTTTTAAATCATTGATTATGTATGCCGCCAGCATACATAAATAGTGGTAATGTGAAGTATAATAATATTGGATATTTCATTATTGTTGGTGCGAATAATACATTGACGATAAAATCCAGATCAAACGATCTTTAGGGTTGATTGTATCTTGGTAAATGATGGATATGCTAAAATCTGATTGTGATAAGTAGGGAGGAATTCTATTGAAAAAGAAAGTTTTATTTGGACTAGTGGCATTGTTTATAATCCCATTGTCCGCTTTCGTTTTACTGGATGAGAAAAATTCTTATGAATTTGAAAATAAACCTATTGTTGATGTAACATATTTGATAAATCATGAAGTTGATATTGATAGTGAAGAAGTTGAGGAAATTCTTCCTTTGGATGAAATCTCAGTAATATATGAGGATGCTTTTAACACTGTAGTTGATGGATATAATCTGAAATTGGAAAAAATTATTGATGAGGCATCTAGAGAATATGAAGAATTGCCGTATGAAGATAGGAGAAAGACTTCTGTCAAAGCAAGATTGATCACAAAATATATAAGTGAAATAGGAGAATTGGAAAAGAATATTGATAATGTTTTTTATTATTATCTAGATAATCTCAAAGACCAATTATCAAAGGGCGGATACGGTCAAGAAATTGCTGATGAGTATCTAGATAGATATATAGACGAAAAAGAGTTGCTTCATCATAAGTTTTTGAATGATACAATCAACATGGACGGTGTGGAATCCGATGAAGTCGATTAGTTGAAATTTTGTTGGAATTATTATCAATATTTGGGTTTGAAATTTAATTCGGTCTATAATGATGATAATAGGAATTATCGAAGGAGACTTTATAATATGGAAGACAAGGCTTCTACATTTTTGTGTTTTTTTGTCAATCCAAATATAATACACCCTCGGCAACTATGGAAACGATACCGCTGAGAGTTGCTTCGGTTACCGCGTTGTTTTCCCATTTGGTGATGATTTTTAATTCACCGCCTGGTTGAGTGATTACAGCGTCGATGTTTTTTTTGTTTTTATAAGAAAGAAAAATACCGACGGCAGCGGTACCTGAGCCGCAAGATCTTTCCCATACGATGCTATCGGTGGCTTTTACATAAACCAACGGGGTTATGAATGATTTTTCTTCATTGAGAAACATGATGCCTAGTGCATCATAATCGAGATATTCAAGAGTGTTTATTGCATTGATGAAAAAATCATGTTTTGAAGCGATATTTTCATCGTCGACAATTATATGCATGATGCCGGAAAAAGTGATTAGAGAAGCTTTATACACATAGTCGTTGTAGTTTATGCAGATGTCTTCAATGTTGCTGTGTAGCGGCATTTCAATGCTTGATATAAAGGTTGTCTCGCTTTCAGTAGGAATCACCTCTAAGTGATGAATATCTTCTGTTCCCGAAACTTCTAAAGGTACAATTGCTTTGTTGTTTGAATGATCAACAGAACTATGTTTCTTTAGAACTAAAATAGAAGCCAAAGCTCTTGAAGCGTTCCCGCAGAATTCTCCTCCCATCATCTGCAGCCTGATTTGGCCGTTGTTTGTTCCTTTTTCAACAAATCCAACTTGCTCGGCATGGATGTTGTTGTAATTCATAATTTTATTCGATATCTCGACATGTTTATCTCTGGGAACAGGATCCATTATAAATACAGTCATATTTTCGGATGGATTGACTTTAATGAAATTCAGTTTCAATATATTTCCTCCTAATTTATCATTATTATCAATAGTATCACAAATAAATATATTAAGTGCATATGGTTTTTGATATAATCACTGTATGGGGATGATGATGTGATTAGAGACAAATTAAGAGAAATAGATAGATATAAGGTTAGAGAGTGGGTTGTCAGATGGGTGATGTTCTTGGTAATCATAGCTATTCCACTGGCTATAAGAATAAGAATAAACGAAATAACAGGGTCAGTTGCTATGCTCTATGGTGGATTCTTTAATCAG
>JAYENG010000068.1:0-2947 GCA_034721975.1 Bacillota bacterium | reverse complement strand
AAATATTTAACAGCAGAATCATAAGGCAAAGTATAATATTTTGCTTTATGATTCTGCTGTTAAGTGAATAAAGAATCACCAGAGTGATTGAAAGTAGAGGATAAAAAATGGACAGTATACAAATAAATTACAGTACAAAGAGTATTGTGAAAAAGATAAAAGAATCAGCCTTAATGCCTGATGATGCAATCGGAGTATTTATGATTAAAGATTGCATCCTAATTCAAATATACACAGGTAAAACATATACCTACAGAGTTATAAATTTTATGAGTGGAGACGTTAAATATCTATTTCATAGGAAAAATGAAATAAATAAGGATGATCATGAAGCTATTGCTGTAAAAATAATGGCAGTGCCATTTTATAACATGAAGCGTGCTAGAAATGGCATAGAGATGATCGATTATATTTTTAAAGATGTGTTCACTAGGTATGGATATAAAGTTAGAGAAGAGCAAGTAAACCTTTCAAAGCATATGTTTAATGTCATGAAAGAAGGAAAGATTTCAATGAGCGATATTGCGGTTGGTTTAGGTAAAACTCATGCCTATCTTGTGGCGGCGATTGTACATAATATTTATTCTAGAAAAAATGCAGGAATTAAGTCTATGCCAATTATAATTTCAACATCAAGCATAGAACTTCAAAGAGCAATTGTCAGAGATTACATTCCTGACATATCGAAGATGTTATATGAAAATGGAATCATATCGACGGCGATTACATGTGTTCTCAGAAAAGGAAAAGAAAATTATCTTTGTGAAAACAGGTTGATAGATTACTTTAATACATTAGAACCGAAGCGGAAAAGAGATAGTGAGTACAGGGCATTAAAAAGACTTATGGTAAGCACTACTATTGATTTAGATGAAGTTGAAGATATAAGTAATTATGACAAACGTAAGATTTGTGTTAACAGTTCAAACTGTTTTAACTGCAAAAAATATAGAAGTTGTCGGTATCAAAAATTTATGATAAATGCTAGAAAGTCCCATCATCATTTTCAAATCTGCAATCATAATTATTATTTGGCAGATATTCTAAAAAGAAAAAAAGGAATGGTGTCATTACTGCCAGAGTATAAGACGGTAATTATTGATGAAGCCCATAAATTGATTGGAGCAGCTCAGCAGATGTACGGTGCTGTTATTAGTCAAAATGAAATCAATAACATAATAAAAAAAGCATTGCCGAAGAATGAAACTACAAGCGCTAAAAAAATAAGCAAGAAGTTATGTAATGAAATTCTTATGAGCAACAGGTTGCTATTTGAAGAATTAATAAAACAAATTCCAAAAGAATTATATGGAAACGATACAGAAAAATTCAAAACTGTCATTACATCAAGAGCTACAATGCTTTTAAAAAGAATGATAGTTAATAGCAGTGATCTTCACAGAAACATTTCATATAAAGATAGAAAGTTACAATCAGATATTAAAAGACTCATAGAAAACATGAAAGTGTTTACTCGTGTCGATAATATCTATTGGTTAGAGAAACCATCGGCAAAGGGACAAAGCACTTTTTTATCAATACCAAAAAACCTCAATGAAGAAATAAGCAAGGATCTTTGGTCTTTAGATAAGTCAATGTTATTAACATCAGGAACAATTGCAGTTGATGGTGATTTTGATTACATGAAAAAGGAATTAGGACTAGACATTATAAATGGAAATAAAATAGTCGAGATCAGTAAAGCATCACCATTTGATTTTAAAGAAAATTGCATGATGTATATTTCTAATAACATTCCGTTTCCAAATACCGATGATGACAACTACATTAAAAAGGTTACTGATGAAATATATAAATTGATAAAAGCATCAAATGGGCATGCACTGGTCCTGTTTACAGCATATAAACCACTTAGAAAGGTTTATAAAAAGTTATTAGAGCAGATAAAGGATATACCGCTTATTGAAATGAGCAGAGGAAGAAGCAGTGTAGTACTAGAATTCAAAAAAAGTGAAAATGGAGTGTTGTTTGCAACAGGCAGCATGTGGGAAGGTGTTAATATTCCAGGAGACATATTATCCCATTTGATTATTGTAAAGCTGCCGTTTCCTATCCCTGATCCGATCAGTGAATACGAAAAGACACTTTATAGAGATATGGACCATTATAGAAATTCGGTACTTGTACCTAAAATGCTGATTAAGCTAAGACAGGGTGCAGGCAGGCTAATACGAAGTGAGTCAGATACAGGAGTTATTTCAATACTGGATATACGAGCAGGTGATAAAGGAAAGTACCATCAGGAGATTATAAATGCTCTTCCAGCGTGCAAAGCTGCAAAAGAAATATATGATATTAAAACTTTTATTCAGGAGAAAAAATCTTCTGAATATTTTTTTGAGAGGAAGTGATATTTTGAATAAAGATAGAGTAGTGGTAAAAAACGGGATAAAGATAAATATCAAATATACAAATGAAACTGATTTAGAAAAAGTGAAAATAGAATTTATAAAACTGTTGATTCATTGACTTGGCCTGATAGGATTATTATTATTTTATTAAGAAGACTATTTGCTGGGGAAAATGTGATTTGCTTAAAGAAAAGAGATGAAGACCTATGTTAGAGAGTAATAATAATTTAAAAGCTGTAATTCTATATAGAGTCAGTACGGATAGGCAAGATGAATCACTGCAAGTGAATATCTGTCAGAGCTTCTGTAAAAACCATAACATGGATATCGTTGAAGAATATAGAGAAATCGATGTATCGGGATTCAAAACTCCATTAGCAAAAAGATATGAATTGCTAAAGATACTAAATAGAGCTGAAATAAAAAAAGATTTTGATGTACTTGTAGTCTATCTTCACGACAGACTTGGTAGAAGAGAAGATGAAACTCCACAAGTGGTTCAAAATCTATTTAAAAATGGAGTTAGATGTTTCGATGCTCATAATAATAGTGAAATAAAGGTTGAAAGCCATACC
>JAYENG010000067.1:0-18297 GCA_034721975.1 Bacillota bacterium | reverse complement strand
CTTAGAATTCTGTCGTTGTCACTGCACATCTGAATGTCTTTACCCGGCACAATTAAATTGTATATACTTGATTCAATCAATATTGAATCAAATGTAAATCTGTACTATTTGGTTTCAACAAGTGTGACTCTTTTTATAAACACATCTTTAACTGGTAAAGATTTTTCTCCCGACATCGGGTTCTTAACGACTTCTGTCTTAGCAATTAATGATAAAGTATCCTCGCCCTCGATCAATTTTCCAAATGCAGCATAACTACCATCCAAAGATGTTGCAGTACCATCCATGATGAAAAATTGACTACTTGCAGAATCAGGATTATTGCTGCGAGCCATTGAGATGACACCACTTGTATGTTTCAATGTGTTCTGAGAAAAATTATTTTTAGCAAATTCCCCTGAAATCGTCTTATCTGACCCTCCGGTCCCATTGCCTTTTGGATCTCCACTTTGAATCATAAATCCCTCGATAATTCGATGAAACTTCAATCCATCATAAAAACCTGACTCCACTAGTCCTACAAAATTCTCAACTGTTTCCGGAGCAAATTCAGGATATAATTCAAATACCATGATGTCACCGTCTTCCATTTCCATTTGTACAACAGGGTGTTCAATGCTCGCATCTTTATTATCAATCGAATCCTTCTCACTAGATTCTACAGATGCTTCCTCAGTCTCAGTTACAAGGTTGCTTTGGCACCCTGTAGCCAATATTAGTATTAAAAGCAATATCAGAAGCATTAAATAGTTTTGTCTTTTCATTGGTTTAATATCTCCTTTTCTTCTTATTGTTAAAATTTACACCTTATTATGTCTTTTTCTTATCATGCAGATACCATTATACATTATAACGCAAAACTTCGTTACATTTCTGTGAACTACTCGGCATTGAAATTATAAATTTCTGTCTCATTGCGTTTGACCTGCTACAGAATCAAAGATTTCTGCTAATCATAATATCCGAATATTAATGCCTAGGAAGGCTCCGTTAAATTCAGAACAATCATAAAATTGACTCCCGTTAAAACATCAAGTGTATAATTCATCATCTATCCCTTAAAGTCACTTTCATGATGCTTCAGTACATAACCAGGCTTGAAATATCCAGCCATTCCACTGATGGAATCCGCCAATATGCGAGCATCATAACCCATCGCACTCAGATATGTAAAAGCCATAGCCGAGCGGTTGGCAGTAGTACAGAAAGCGACAATCAACTTGTCATTCGACAATTCCGACAATCTGTCCGGAAGCTCATGAAGCGGAATGTGTTTAGCGAACCCGAAAGACACATAGTCATGTTCTTCCTGCGACCGCACATCCAACACAACAATCTTTTTCTCCTTATATAGCATCATCGTATTTTCCATATTGATTTTATGTTTACCGTTGCCAAAGTACTCAAGGTCACTGCTCCTGAGTATCTCATTCAATTTTTCCACTTTCTTTCCTCCGTTCATTCTTTAAATCTCACTCGCAATCATCTTCATTCTACCATTTAGTTATATTCTTTGTAACTATACCCTCAATCAGATTCAGTCATTGAAATGCATCGATATTATGGAAAACAGAAAAATCATTCATAATAACCAAAAGTTATTTAGAATCAAGACCTGTATAAATTCATCACATTAAGGTTCACTTCATAGCTTGTTTCATTGCATTAATAATTGTTGGAATTATAGCTAGATAGAAATCACTGTATTGGAAAGACAATTGAAAATCTTCAGAAATGCAGTTGTCTCAATATTCAGTAAACCATCACTTCTTTGATTCTTATGATACGCCCTTATCTTGGTGCACTACCCGGCTCCGTTAATTAGAGGCAATATCAAAAGTAGATAGCATGATAAAACCAACAGAAGACTATTTGTTTTCTATTGTATAATATTTATTGTTGAGTACCAGTCAGTAACTAAACCATTTATATTTTCTTCTTGCAATTTTAAATATTCGTCTGTACTAACCTTATTTTCAGCATAAAGTTGATGCCAACCATCCGCTACAGGCATATCACATATAATTGTTTTCTTCTAGCTTCTAACATATGTCTTTGAACTTTCATATAGTCTGCGGCACATATAACGTTATTCCCTGATACTTTAGAAAGTTTTGAAAGCCAACCAAGACCTTCTTCACAACGAAGCAAATGGTGATCAATAATCAAGGTATCCACTCCTTCAGCCAATTTCAACGCATTGTTCCAGGCTTTTTCCAACTTATCTTCCGTGAAATCACAAAGATAAATCGGAGGACCACTAGCTAATACTATATCCGGCTTATGCTCCAATATTTTATATATGGTTTAATCCTTGATTAGGGTGTCAAAAGAAAATTTTTCACACTAGGCAACACCTTTGCCTCATTGTAAAACATCTGGATTTATCCGAAATTTAATCTGTTGAAATTCGGCTCAAACCGTTGAAAACCATGGGAATTTTCTCGTTAAAATGATATAATTAAGGTAACTAATTCCAACGGTAAAGGAGCCTGTATATGTCATTTTCGTTGAACGAAATTCAACAAATAAGTCTTGATGATAATTTTTTAAATTTGGATAATAGAACAAAAAAATTCGTTATGAATTCATGGGCAAAAGGATTTTCTGACATTGTTTTCTCTGCAATTGATGAGAGACGTTTCGCTGTGCTCTATAGCGATACAAAAGCATCCCGTCCAATATCCCTTATTATCCCACGTTGTAATTAAAATAATAAGCCCATATTAAATATGAGCCCTATAACCAACTTTCCGAAACTACAAATGTCAAATAGATTGTTACACTTTTCAATTGCATAGTATTAAACTTTTATCTTGCAAAATACAAACTTCAGTCAAAATGATCTTGGAAAAATTCTGAATCTTCTCGACAAGCAGATGACTGTTCTGTGATGTTTATTGGAAATTTATTGAACTCGTTAGATTGTTCTCATGTTTGGTACACGAAGAAAAAGCAATTCCCAATGAAAATTGCTAAAATGTCTGAATATCTTCGTACACACCGTTAAGTTGATTTTATGGTTTAAGACAACCTAAAGAAATCACGTATACACCGTCATTGCGTCTATACACAAGTTCTGTTCCAGTTAATATCATTAAGAAAGAAGGTTTTCTCATTTTTTTATATCAACAGTCCTTGATAATTTTATTAAATTTACTGCTGCATCTTCAATTTCTTTAGAACCCATTTTCACTTCTATTCCTGCCCATCTACCATCATAAATCCAAATTATTGCTTCGGCTTCTAGGCCGTTTTTGTCATGATAATGATAAATTTCACCATCCAACGCTTGAGCATAAACCCTTAAGTCTCTAATACATATGGATTCGAATAGAAGTCCAAAAGTTTCAAAGTCATTCAATAACATTTTATTGTTTATTCTTAAGACTGCAGTTGCTATTGATGGATCAACAAAGTGCCTTTTAGCAGAAGTTCTTATTGTTGTTTTCGATCTTAACGACGGTGTCCAAGCTGGTAAATCTTCAACTACAAAAATACGCCTTAGTACATTTAAATACTGTGAAACTGTTTTTTCTGATATTTGCATTTTACTTTCAGTCATATCATTTTTAATAGTTCTTATACTAGCCATTGTCGAAATATTTCTAGATAATGATTTTAACAGAATTTCTAGCAAGAAGTCACCTTCCTCAAAGCCGATAGGCTTAGGTGGGGGTTGTTGACTAATTGTCGCACTCTTTCAGGATTTTTTTCAATGCCATCGACTTTTGATACATCTTGATTAATCACTGACTCAACATAATCAGAAACTTGTTTCAAAGCAACTTTTTCAGATGAAGTTTGTACTGAATAAGGCCATCCACCGCGTACTATATAAATAGGTTAATGTCTCAATTGTAAGATCAGAAAACGATTCAGCATCATTTTTCCCGTTAAATAAATCTTTTAAGGATACTGAACCTTTCGAATCATTGGATTCATACAAACTCATAGTCCTCGTCAATAATCTTGAAATCCTACCTGTTCCTGAATGGGCTGTACTATTATCCTTTGGTACCGCATGTCCGACTTTACCTCTTTTATCAACTCCAAACCTTACTGCGTCTCAAAGTACAGGAGCTACTTGCCATTCATCAAGTAATCTGGGGACTTCACCATGTAGCAATAATGATGGTTTTACATCGGCTGCTTTAAGGTATGAGGCATTCATATCGGGATTCTGCATATATAAGAGGAACTATTTGCAATATGAGTTGCAGTTGAAGTTTTACCGCACCATTTAGGGCCTTCTATCAGTACTGCGCCTGACGCTTCTAAAGAATTTTCTAAAATCTCATCAAGTACTCATGGCAAATATTAAGGCATAATATTCCTCCTTGTTATTTCTACATCACACCATCCACTTCCGACATTGTTGGCAATTTACTAAGTAACTTATAAAATTTGTGACTTCATAATCTAACAGGAGTATTTTCCACTCAAGTATATCTTAAATATATGTTTAGGATATACTTGCACTTAAAGCAAAAGCAAATCTATTAAACTAGATTTGCCGCTAACCAACTAAGAACGTCCGAATGTTTATGACATAACCCGAATATCCTATTCGATGGTAGGTCAAACGCAAAGACAACAAGAACGCTTTCTAGATACTTAGAATTCTGTCGTTGTCACTGCACATCTGAATATTTTTACCCGGCACCGTTAAAATACATCTTTCTACTTCTCTACGTATGTCTCCACTATCTCTTTCAATCTTTCTCTTATCTCTTCACAATTTGCTTCATTCATACAGTTTTCAAATTTCATTATTTTATCTATTTTACCATCAAAATCAATATTTGATGGTTTTTCAATAAATATTTTTTTGTTTTTAGTCCCAACATTGTTCTCTTCATCCATAAGAAGCTCCTCGTAAAGCTTCTCACCAGGCCTAAGGCCGGTGATTTTTATATCTATATCAATATAAGGTTCAAACCCAGAAAGTTTGATTAGATCCTCAGCTAAATGTTTTATTTTGATAGGCGAACCCATGTCGAGCACAAATATTTCACCGCCAGAAGCCATGGCGCCAGCTTGAAGAACTAGTTGCGATGCTTCAGGTATTGTCATAAAGTATCTTATGATATCGGGGTGTGTCAAAGTGACAGGTCCACCTTCTTTAATCTGCTTTTTAAAAAGAGGGATGACACTTCCGTTGGAACCCAATACATTGCCGAATCTCACTGCAACAAATTCAGTGTTTGAATCTTTCTGAGACTGAATCAGCATTTCAGCAGTTCTTTTAGTCGCTCCCATTACATTGGTAGGATTGACTGCTTTGTCGGTAGATATAAGAACAAACTTTTCTGCGTTATATTTCTTCGCCATATTTATAGTGTTCAAAGTTCCGAATATATTGTTTTTTACAGCTTCAATAGGATTAGCTTCCATCAACGGCACATGCTTGTGCGCTGCTGCATGAAAGACTACATCAGGTCTTATGTCGCTGAAAATATTGTTAAGTCTCTTTTCATCCCTGACCGTAGCGATGATTACTTCAATATTGATGTTGTCATATTTTCTTCTAAGCTCGATATCCAAATCATAAGCGTTGTTTTCATAATTATCTAAAATATAAAGTTTTTTAGGACCGAAGTGACAAATTTGCCTGCAAAGCTCACTGCCTATAGAACCTCCGCCGCCGGTCACCAAAATAGTTTTACTTTTTATAAAAGTCTCAATCTCGTCTGTATCAAGCTCGACTTCCTCCCTGCCGAGAAGATCTTCAATGCTTACATCTCTTATTTCCTTTATAGATACCTTACCATCGGCAATTTCATACATGCCGGGGAGTGTTCTAAGCTTGCACTTCGTATCTTTAGCATGGTTTACTATTTCATTGATAGCCTTTCTGTCGGCAGACGGGATGGCTATAATAATCTCATCGATATTGTACTTGACTGTATACATTATTATATCTTTAGTTTTTCCTACTATTTTTACTCCATTGACACTAAGACCGATTTTAGATTTATCATCATCCAAAATGGCAACCGGAGTCATATTTGAATTGGTATTTTCCTTGATTTCCTTAACAAGCATCGAAGCAGCCTGTCCACCACCTATGATAAGTATTCTTTTCATGTTTTTTCTGAAGTAACTAGTAAGTCTTCTGTTCCTTCTGAAAAAACGATAAGAAAAACGAATACCACCAAGCAGCATAGTATCAAAGATAAAAGTCAAAAGATAAATACTCCTTGGAAAACTCATACTAAAAGCAGTCAAGAGAGAAACAGTAGCAGCAGTGGCGACTACCGATGCCAATACCACTTGAAACAATTCCTCTACACTGGCATAACGCCAGAGACTCGAATACATTTTGAAAACATAAAAAACTATAAGTTTTATAATAGTAATCCAAATGAACATATTGGTATATACATATATATAATTCACCGCATCGCTAAAGTGAATGATATCCCCTTCAAACCTAACAAAAAATGCCAGATAAAAAGAAAAATTAATCGCGGCAGCATCGAATATAATTAAAAACAATTGTTTAACACTTTTAGTCATTTGATCAGTCTCCATAGTTAGCATTTAGTTGGCTAGTATTTAGGAAAAGACCGTTTCCTTTCCAACCTACCGACTTACCAACTTTTTTATCTTTTCATTCTACATTGTTGATTATAAACCAAACTTTAATGCCATTCAATCTCTTTAGTCACTTCAATCATTTTGCCATAGAACTTATCATTATAGTATTCATCAATCAAACTATGAGTTTCTCCCTTTAGTTGATCAATACTTTTAAGAATACCCATAGCCAATCCTTCAACATCGGATTTAACCATCACATACATTTCCTCAGGCAATTGAATTGCTCTAAGTTCTTCAATCTCATCATAATATTCTTCAATGTTATGAACAGCATTGGAAGCTTCAACACCAGCCTCAGTATACTGAGTAATCAATTCATTGTAATAATTAGATTTATTCTCAAGCTCTACAGGGGCCTGCTCGTTACCTAAAAACAGCAATGCAGTATTCTTCTTGTATTTATCAATAATCGATGAAATGACTTCTTTCTCATCATTCTTTTTGTCTTTATAATTGGACTCGAGTTCAATCTTATAGTTAAGAAGTTCAATACGCTCATCTTGATCCTTGGTAAACCTATAAGCACCGATCAATGAAATCAACTTCTTTAAATCGATAGACTTGAGCAAAAGAACCTTTTGCTCTAAATCCCCAAAGGAAATATTCTCGTCAAGTCCCCTATAAAAAGCATCTCTGCTTTTAAAAGACCCGATATAATTAACAAGAACCGCAATTTCAGAATCCAAAGCCGCAACCATATCTGGATAATCATAAGATAATAGAGAAACAACATCCAAGTCGAATCGAGTAGATCTAATAGTAAAATACCGCTCATAATAAGACGCAGTATAACTGCTTACTAAAGTACTCAAAAGATTTTCCATTTCTTCATTAGACAGTCCAAGTTCATTTTTAATTCCAATTACATATTCATTAGGGTTATATCCTTTAACTTCAATCCTTTTAGTCTTATCATCGGATTTAATATTCACCGTCTTCATTTCTTTTAAGATTTCATTAGGTACAACTGGATTGATAGAGATTTCCAAAGCCAACTGATCAGGTTCAATAACACCATCAAGTCCAACTTCTTCTATTACATTCGATAAAAAAGATTCCTCTTTAATCGCATAGATATCAAACTTGCTACCGCGAGGATCAAAACCCTTTTCAATGCCATCGTGATAAAAAGCCAAAGATGTCGACACAACGGTCTTGTTCATTGCTTTAGTAACAACCCATCCACTAAAAATTAGAAGCAATAAAATAAAAACAATTCCTACTCTTCGAATCAATCTTGATTTTTTCATTCCCTCAGTACCTCTTTCTAAATTACTTATCATTCTCATCGATCGCATTATCCAAAAACTTACGGTGAAGCAAATCTCTTTCAACCTTATATCTATCAATATAATCATTCGCAATTATTAAATCATATCCATTGTCTAACAATCGTTCCTTGAGTTCATCTATTAGATAATAAAAAACTTTATCGACATTTTTATCCAGATCCCCAATTTCACTTATATATTTCGAAATCAACTTTGCCTTGACAGAAGTTTTTATCCTTTCTTCATACGGCAATTCTTCATACTCTCTTGACGCTTTATCGATAATATTTTGCAATCCATTATCATATCCATTAATCACAGTACTGAAATCATCGTCAAACTCCAATAAAATGCTGCCCAAAGAAATGATTCCCTCAGTTTCTCCTAATTCATCAACTATTTCTTCGTCGATGATTTCATCATCTATAATAGGTTGTTTTTCAACTTCATCAGGTTCAGCTTCATTATCAAATAGAGCATAAGCTGAAAAAGGAATTAAAAACAACACCAAAAGTCCTACTATAACTTTTTTCTTCAACACAATTCCCCCCAGGTTTACTCGCTCTTCATATAACTTCTAAAGAACACCGCAAACACGCTGATCATCAGACCCAACACCAACCCTATAGCTGTATTCAACTTTACATTCGTGTCGATTACCGAATACGATTCAGAAGGCGTCAACTGTCTCAACGCACTTTTATAAAAACGATTATAATCATATTCCTCTAAAGTTAAATTTATCTGACCAACCCAGTAATTAAGCTTTGAATATATACGGTTGTTAAGTAGATTAACTTCCTCTATAGCATCTTGTTTTAAAACACTTTCCATTTCATCATCGCTAAGTTTATCAATCTTGAATTTGATAAGCTCGATATCATTTAAAGCACCGATAGCGACAACACCGGCCTTTGTATAATCCTTTATTAAAGAATTATAATACTGATCCTCATTATCCAAAGAAACACCATCTGTAGTGTTTAGTGTAGACGAAAAAATAACTGCAGACGGATCCTTGATATAGTTATCAATCATTCTGTTGATGATTGCCATCTCATCGGTTTTTTTCTTGTTGAGCATCTCATAATTTGTAATTTGATACTTGTAAAGCTTCAACAATTTATCTTTATCCTTAGTTATATTATAAGCACCGATTATCGCATCAACTTTTTTTAATTCAATATTATCTACAAGTTCAATAGCCTGCTTCAATTCGCCAAAAGTCATTCCTGTCGTACTAGATCTAAATTCAGGATCTTCTGTGATCTTAGCATTCAAATACGAATAAACAGTACTCAATTGTCCCTCAAAAATCTCAACAATTTCAGGATAATCATAGTTGTCCAAATCAATATCACTTAGCACGTTCGTCAAAACCGCTCTATTTACATACTCTTCATAATACCAGCCTTCATAACTTCTGATGATGGCACCCAATACTTCTCGTCCTTTGCTTGCATCAAGACCTAAATCTTTATCTAAATTTAAAGTAACTATATACTCCGATACACTATAGCTAAGTTCTTCCATTTTCTGAATTCTAAATTCGTCGTCTTCTACATCTTTCAACTGCTCCATTTTTTCAACTACACCGTCGGGAATCAGAGCTTCAAAATAAATATTCCTTCTTAAATCATCTACAGAAATATCATATCCGTCTAGACCTAGATTGTCGATAACCGGCTTTAAAACCGCAGGCGATTTAATCTCGTTTATATCAGCAGATATCCCACCATTATAAGTAATCGCCGTCTTGATTTCCCCCTCTGAATCAGAAAGAAATCCAGGGCCGATCACAGAGCCTACAAAAACTAAAACCGTTATCAATAAAGTTAATCCGATGATCAACTTCTTTCCTTTGAGCAAAACTAAAATAAGCTCTTTTAAAGATATCTCATCATAATTCTCTTGTTGAGGATTAGTTAACGTGACCTCAATTTTATCATTTAAATTTATTTTGTTATTCTCGTCCATTAAAACCTCCGGCTAACTAATCTACAAAAAATAAAAAACAATGTTATCATTATACTATATACTAACATCAACAATGTATGCTGACAGCATACATTGACATATTTTTTTGATTTGTAACACTTTTACAATATCCTTAATTCGCCACAAACAATCAAACCGTTGCTACACAGTGTTTTTATAGCGTTACAATTATTGTGTACCTCTTAAAATTCATTGCCTAATTTAGAGCTTTCTCCAATATTTCCTTCTTCCTTCTCTCTTTTTCATTTTCATAAACATCAATGTATTCATATACCGCAGCTGTATCATACCCATAAACACTTAGTTCATCTTCAAAACCATCTATCATGAAATAAAAAAAATCATCAATTCTGCTTTCAAGTTCCTTTGCGTAATTCACATACATGGCAGCTATAAGAGTCCTAGTTGAAAGACTCTCTTTTTCTTTCGAAGACAGATTTTGATATTCTTCCTTGAAAACTTCTATCAAGTTATCAAGTTCGTCATTAGCAATACTTTGAAGCTTAGAAAACTTCACATCATACTTTTCTACAATAAAGTCGTATTCATCTATAGCAGTTTCATTTTCAATCTTAACTTCTTTTTGTTGTATTTCATCATCCATCACTTCATTATGCTGTATTTCATCCTCATCATTCACTTCAACACATTTCACTACATCAACATCCACATCTGTTTGTTGTTCCATTTGCTGTTCTGTTTGTTGTTCGGCGATTTCAATTACCTCGATTTGAGGTAGAAAAATCTCTTTTTCTTTTTCTTTCTTTTTTTCTTTTTCTTCCTCTTCAATAACAACTTCAAGATTACTTTCAAATTCATCAAGAGAAGAAAATACCAAAGTATCTTCTTCAACCATTTCTCCCAATTTATTATTCACGCAAGAAATAAAAATACTTATAAACATAACAATCCACATAACTATAATTATCTTTTTTTTATCCATTGCAAACACCTCTTACTAGACTCCTGTCATGTCAAGAAGACTGCGTAGTTTAGCAACCGCCGAGCCATCATCCCATTATAGTTCCATTGAATTTTTAATCAATAGTTTTCGCACATTTGCTATGTTCTTTCGCACATTTGCTCTTGAAAAATAAATTAGATGTGAAAAAACTATGAATTCCATCATTTCTTATAAAACTCATAAAGCATATTTGCCACTTCACTTCTAGTAGCCGACTTATTAGGAACAAACCTTCCCAAAGGCATATCATTATAAAGGTTGTTTTTAATAGCAATCCCGATTTCACATTTTGCCCAGTCGGCAATTTGAATATCATCATAAGGTACATCGAGCATTTCATAAACAACATCTTTATAACCCTTTTCTTTTAATATCCTAGATAGAAGCACCATCACTTTTTGTTGAGTAATATTCCCGTTGGGATTGAACTCATCAATCGATATCCCAACCATGATGCCATTATCGAAAACAGCCGCAACGTCATTTACAAACCATTCATCTGAAGACACATCTTTAAATTTTAAATTTGCAGCATTCCCTTCAATTCCCATTATCCTTGTAACTAAAGCCGCTACTTCAGCCCTGGTTATATACGATTCAGTATGAAACAAGCCGCCCGGATAGCCGTTGATGTATCCTTTTGAAGCAAGAGATTCTATTTTCAGCTTCGCCCACCGCGCTTGATTCAAATCTTCAAATGTTTTAAAATTCTCCCTGATTTCAAAACTCGAGAAACTATCAGTCAAGAATTCATAATACCCCTGATCATATTTGCCGCCTAGAAGAATTTCGTTTCCCTCTTCATCAAAACATACAACAACCAGATTATCGAAGACTATGTCTCCTTCAGGTTTAAAACCAAGAGATACCTTCAAAGGCTTGTTTAGGTGAAAATCCGAATCTTCTAAACCACCAACCATTGAAATCTCGAAATTTTCATCATCATTTTTTTTAATATCGATGGTGATTTCATCATCGACAACGAAATCACTGTCGAATTCGATTTTAACTAAATTCGTTTTCACTTCAACCGAATCATATTTATTCAAAATGTTCACAAGTCCAGTTATCACAACTTTTTCAATATCCAGATTCACATCGGAACATACATCAAGTAAAACATTCAAACTATCATCTTGTACCAATTCGAGAAACAACTTTCCGTCGACTGAAATTTCATTATAATCATTTACAAATTCATCTTTTTTTTGAGATATTGTTTTCCAACACTCTATCTCCGCCGGCGATATGAAAACTACAGGTTTATCAGAAGGAGTTTGATCGAAAATCACACTTTTTATCGCCTCGCTGATACTCTTTAAATCACCCGACAATTTTTTATCAGTAAGGGTCTGGGTTATTTCATCATTGAATTCAAACAACAAAGCCATGGTGAAATCCCAATATTTTTCTTTCGCGACACCCACATTTCCATCTTCAAAAAGAATTTCCTTAAGTCCTAGATATATTTTCATATCGAAATTATCAACAGTCAAATCATCATTGCTTTGAACAGCCGCTCCCAATTCACGCAAAAACATTTCTATATCGGATTCACTCGCTCCACCGTCGATCATCCTATCGACAAATTCCGGATAATCTACTTTCAAATCATCATATATGCTGACAAAATCACTAGCATACGATGCACTTGCTATCAAACTAAATATAATAATACTTATAAAAAATTTTTTCATCATACCCTCACATATCAATTATTAAGCGGGTGTCTCCACCCGCATATTAAATTATCTCTCTATAAGTTCCATCAATCTTCTTAAAACCGTTACCACCTGCGCTCTAGTGGCATTTTCCTTAGGTCCAAATCTTCCGTCAGGAAAACCATTTACGATTTTATAAGTACTCATCCCATCGACAGAAACAGCGGCCCAAGAAGCTATACTGCTATCATCTGTGAAGTTTCTGTGCGTTCCAACCAACAAACTTCCAGTTAAGTGTTTATGCATTCTATTTAAAATCACAACAGTTTCTTCTCTAGTTACTGGATTCAACGGTCTGAATATATTCCCCGGATAACCAAACATCAATGAAGCGCCGTATGCAGATCCAACAGCATCTCTATACCAAGCACTACTTGAAACATCACTAAACGGCATCAATCCACTTTGGTCAATATCAAGCGCTCTTGTGATAATTGTTGCGAATTCAGCTCTTGTAAGCAACGCATCAGGATCAAAAACCCCAGGAGCCTTTCCTATGATTATCCCTCTATCGACAGCCCAGTAAATATCACTTTCTGCCCAGTGATTCTCAACATCGTCAAAAACAATAGGTTCAGGTTTTTCTGGATTTGTAGTAAATGTCAGTGTGGTCACATCACCAAACGGATTTATACCTTCAGCTGCCGCTCTTACAAGTAAAGTATGCACCCCGCTGAAATCCAAAGCGTTGAAAACACTCTCGTCATATATTACATATGATTCATCATCAAGTTTATACTCTAAGCCCTCTACCATACCGCTAACCGTGTTAAGTTCATCGTCATTTGTTACATCGGGTGCATCTGGAGCAACCGGAACGGGTGCTGGAGTCGGAGATGGACCCGGCGATGGTGACGGAGCCGCATTTATCGTTACATCAAATGCATATATATAGTTCAATGATTCTTCAACTGGATCAACTGCATTTCTATAAACATACACCGTTGCAGTTCCACTGCTCTCACCAGTCATTTTCGCACCTGAAAAAGAGACAATATTGCTCTCAGATGCAAATTTAACCAGATTGGTTTCACTTCCCATAACACTTATTGTAAAAGAAGTCGAATGACCCTCAGTTATACTTGTATCTCCAGAAAAAATCTCCGTTTCACCTCTAACCGCTCCATTGGCAAGAGCCAACCTCGCATTTTTATCAGGATCCGAAGCATCAGCTAAAATGTTCATGGCATCTAAAACGTCTTCCACGGTCCAACCAGCTCTACCTAGAACTCCTTCAAAATAACTGTAATTCAATTCAAGCTCTTGAAGAACCGCATCTTTGATTACAGTCTCAATCTGAGCAACAACATCAGTTGCATTAGATAATGAAGTTACATCCCCGTAATCTACGTAATCTTTAAGATTTCCCTGTGTAGAAATCAACAGATTCAACAATTCACTTAAAGAACCATCAGTAGATGGATCCGTACCAAACAGATCTTCATACACATTGCTATTCTCATCTATAAAAGCTTGTACGTCACTTTCTATACCTACACTATTTGAATAATATAGAGCTGTCATATTGCCTATGAAACCTATTAATTTATCCAATGCATCTTCTCCAAGTGCATTTTCAACATAATTATTCATCATTTGCGGCCCCGATGAAGATTCAAAAATATCAAGCCACACATCATCCGTCGAATCATTTACATAATCCATCACGTTTTCCTTGGCCGTAGACAAATAACCTTTTTCAATTTCTGTCAATTCGTCATAAATATTGCTAAACGATTCAGCAACATCAGCTGGTGTCGTCGACACCACTACTGCAAATGTGATTCCCTGAGTGATTACCGACATCATCAAAATTAATACAAGTAATAACGATACCCTTTTTTTCATTTGTGAAGCCCCCTATAGTTTCAATATTCCAAATTATAATTACACAATTCTATTATAGTATATTAAAACAATCGTAATGTATGCTGTCAGCATACATTACCTGACAATTTCCAATAATCTTGTATTTAAACCCATCATATCTGCATTCGTCGCACCATTCATATAAAAATAAAAAAATTCCACCCAAAGATGAAATTATGCTTTTGGCAACCAGGCGGTCATGGCATGCACTTTAGGCCCGTAGCTTTGCGTCCTGTTTTTTTCAAACAGTTTGCCTTTTCTTGGCCTAATCAGAATTCTCAATTCTATGGTAGGTCAGACGTGAAGACTACAGTATATCTCTCTAAGTTGCTAAAGATTATGTCGGAGTCACCACGTTATTCAATTCGATTTTTATTCTCGTTTATTATACTATATAATGCTATTAGAGGAAAGGATGATACAATGCTTACTAAAGTGATTCTAGAAAATTATAGGGTTTATAAGAATAAAACTGTTTTTGATCTTAAAGACTCAAATATAGGGATGATATTCGGCCCCGAAAGCGAAGGAAAAAGCACCTTGCTTAACAGTATAAGACTATTATTGGAATTGGCTGTAAACGGAAGAAACATCAAGGATGGAATAAATCTTTCTCTTATAGGTGATGGTAATGAATTTTCTCTTGAATACCATTTTCTTATAAATGGTGATGTAATTCATTACAAGGTAAGATTTAGTCCTATCAGTGGTAAAGCATACGAAAAACTATCTGTTGAAAACAGGGTTATTTTTGAACGAGACAATGAAAAAATAAAAATTGTAAAACTTAGCGACGATATGGATATCGACAATAAAGCCGATTCACTTTTCATACATAAAATAGTAAGCCAAATGAATATAGGCGACAACGAAACTTTGAAAGAGTGGAGCGAATTTTTAAAAAACTCGATTTATATCAATCCATTGACCGGAACAATCATTACCTACGGTGAATATAAACCCCACGCTAATAAACACATAGAAAAATATGGAGTCGATGAATTCAATCGATTTTTCAAGGATAAGAAAATGGGTATTTCAATTTCATATTCCCATGATGGAAAAAATAAAAAATTCAATATAAAAATAGGTCCCGAAAACAACAAAACCATCTTTGTGACTCATCAAAAAAGCAACATGACTCTTCCTTTTATAGAAGAGTCGCTAAGCATTCAAACTTTACTTAATATATTACCATCATTTTTTCACTTGAAAGAACAAAAAGGCATGTTGCTTATCGATAATCTATCGAGTTCACTTCACCCTAAAGTAGAAGATACATTGATAAAACATTTTATAAACGACATTAAAGATTCAAACTTCATTTTCGTTTCAAACAACGCATATTTCTTGCTGAATAAAGTGATAAATTCAGATGCCATATATATAACTTACTACAAAGAAGAACAAGGTTCATCTATAAAGCCGTTATCCGAGCATAAATCAAAAGTAGTAACACCACCGAAACCATTAGATCTTAAAGATTTGCCGAAGCAGAAATATACGAACTGATATTATTACTAATCGGTAAGTAGAAAGTTAGTTAGAAAAAGATTGTTTCCTTTCTAACTTTCTACTTGTTTGAAGTTCACAAGTCATCTTTTAAGTATGATAAAGTTCCTTTTTTTTATTTCGATCTACAAAAATCAAATCAATATTCAAAGCATCTAGAATTTTCATGAATCTTTCAAGAGAAGGACTATTGTTTGAATTTTCATATTTAGAAATCTGTTCCTGTGTAGTTCTTAAAAGACGACCCATTTCCTCTTGACTAATATTTAAACTCTTTCTTCTTTCCGTAAGGAAATCCATAATTTCCAAATTGATCCTAGCCTCATTTTTCGCCTTATCATATATTTCCTTCCCGAATTTTTCTTCACCAATTCTATCTAATTCTTCAAGAAATTTACCCATAATCAAAACCCTTTCATTTTAATTTCCTTATACCGCTTAACCGCCAACTTTTTATCCCTTATTGGAGTTTTTTGAGTTCCTTTCCTAAAAGCATGCAGTATAAAAACAGCATTACCGCGCAAATAACAATATGCAAATCGATTTTTATCAATCTTTATTTCAAATATATTTGTATGTAAAGAATTAACAACCATTTCATCTTTTAGAATTAAATACTTAGCACCTTCCCTATCGATTTTAGCCAACATTTCACGCACATTTGTATATTCCTTTGGATTGTCTATCGTTTCGATATATTTCACTATCTGATCTATATTATTTGAATTTGTATAAGTATGCAAATATCCTCTTCTTTCGCTTTTCTGGTACATTAACATTCTCCTTGAATATGCCATATAAGGTATAGTTGCATTTTGAGAATATACCCAAAATAACATATTGTCAAATATTTCATTCTCTTTTCACAACAAATTTTACTCCACTTTTCACAACTTCTCTATAGGATTGAATAACTGTTCCAATCTGATTGCATTTGTTTAATAAAGCCATATGACAACAAACCTTAACAATTAGGTAGTTGCAGAATGCGAAAAGAATAAAATCGTTAATAGGGTTTCCATTGTTTAGTCGTTCAGGAAACCCTATTTACACATTATTATTAAAGGTACCTAGTTAATTATTAACCAGATACCTTTTATTTTTTTACTTATTTATTCATTCCAAAAGAAAATCAATAATATTTACAATATGTATCCCATCAATTTTCTCATTGTTTGAATAATCCATAGTTAATAACGTTTTCGGATAATTGTCATTTATAGTTATAAGACCTTTAATCTCCCTCGTTTTTACATCTTCATCAACGATTGATAGTGCTACTTGAAAATAATGCTTTTCTGATCCTTTACTTGCAATAAAATCAATCTCAAACTTCCGATCAGATCCTACCGTTACATAATACCCTCTTCTAACCAACTCGATATAAACAACATTTTCAAGCAAATGCCCTAAATCCATTCTACTATTGTCATTTTTCATATTTCTAAGTCCCGGATCAATAATATAGTATTTATCTGGTGAATCCAACAACCTTTTCCCGTGGAATGAATACCTTCTTGCTTTATAAAGAACGAATGTCGCTTCGAATGCTCTCAAATAATCTAAAACTTGACTAGTTGATGTTTTCTTTCCATTGCTTGATAAATAATTTGCAAGCTTGTTTGCCGAAATAAGACTTCCACTATTGAATATCATAAATTCCAAAATTCTTTCTAACAAATCCATATCGCTGAACTTGTTTCTATTGATGATATCTTTTACTACAATAGTACTATATAAACCTTCCACATAATCTCTAATCAGCTCTTCATTTCCATGCAGTTCTGTTAGCCCCGGGAATCCGCCTAATCTTAAATAATCATCAAAAGCTTCATTTTTATCTTTACTCTGAACACTTAAATACTCTTTATAAGAAAAAGGCAAGATATGAATTTCAACATATCGACCAGCTATATAAGTTGATAGCTCCGAAGACAATAGATATGCATTAGAACCAGTTATATAAATATCACAATTTAAATCTACCTGAAAACTAGAAAGCACTTTTTCCCAACTCGGCACTTCTTGTATTTCATCAAAAATAAGATATGTTTTTTTGTTTTTATTACTATTCCTCAATATATATTCATATAATTCATCAGCATCTGCAAGTTTTTTAAATACTCTAGATTCAAAGTTGATGAAAATAATCGATTCTTTCTCAACACCATCATTAATCAAATACTCATAGAATTGCTTAAGTAAAACAGATTTTCCACTTCTTCTAATACCCGTTATTACTTTTATCACTTGCTTATCTTTAAACAGAATCATTTTTTTAAGATATTTCTCTCGCAAAACCATATCATCACCACCTTATACAACAATATTATAGCTTTTAAACTACAATGTCAAC
>JAYENG010000066.1:0-3034 GCA_034721975.1 Bacillota bacterium | reverse complement strand
CTGATAGAATGGTATAGATATCATAATAGTATATGAAATCACAGTATATGAAATGATGTGATGAAATGGTAGTAATAGGAGCGATATTTTTTATTTCAGGGTTTTTACAAGGAATGACAAGTTTTGGGTTTTCATTGATAGCTTTACCACTGCTATCTTTAACTTTGGACATTCAGTTGATTGTGCCTGTGTTGATCATGTACAGTTTTATTATGAATTCAACGATTTTAGTGAGTTTGTATAAACACATAAGAATCAAAGAGATAATTTGGATTGTAATATTCGGTATGATTTTTACACCTGTAGGTATGCAAATATTGTTGTTTATGGATGGAAATCTATTAAAAATGCTAACTGGAATATTCATTTTTATATTTTCAATGTTATTATTTTTCAATAAACATTATAAAATAAAAAATGTATGGACTGAGCGCATAGTGACAGGGGCGTTGAGTGGTATTTTAAACGGAAGCGTTTCATTCAGTGGACCGCCGATGGTAATTTTTTTGTCGAATAAAGGCGTTGAAAAACAAAAATTTAGAGCTAATTTAACATTTTATTTTTGGCTGTTGAATGTAATAACCATTCCTACATTTATACTAGGAGGATTGATAACATCTCAAACGATGATATTTACGTTTAAGTATGTGGGTTTTTTACTTGTCGGCGTGATAGTGGGAGTTCACTTTGGGAATCGTCTTAAAGAAAATGTTTTCAAGAGGCTAGTGATAATTGTGTTGATGGTACTCGGTATCACGAGTTTTATATCTACATTGAATGTTTATTAGACAAAGTCTAAAACATTTGATAACATAACAAAAGAATCAAACAAAAGGGAGATTATTATGGAAAAATTAGTATTGGCAAAAGTAAATGGAAAAGAAATAACTCAAGAGGATATGGATTTCTTTTTAAACACATTGGGATCTGAGCGTGCAGCTCAATTTGCAAATCCTGAAGGAATGAAGCAATTACTTCAAGAAATCATCAATCAGGAACTTTTATATTTTGAAGCAGTAGATGAGAAACTAGAAGAAACTGTAGAATTTAAAGAAGAGCTTGAAAAATTAAAAGGACATATTCTTAAAACTATGAAAATTCGTCAGCTTTTAGAATCAATTGAAGCAACTGATGAAGAAATGAAAATGCATTACGAAGAACACAAACATAACTTTCAAAAACCAGCTCAAGTAAAAGCTGCTCACATTTTAGTCAAGACTGAAGAAGAAGGTAATACTGTAGTTGAAAGATTGAATGCTGATGAGTCTTTCGAAGATGTTGCTAAAGAAGTATCAACTTGTCCGTCTAAAGAACGTGGTGGAGATTTAGGATTCTTTGGTAAAGGACAAATGGTGCCGGAGTTTGAAAATGTTGCATTTGAAATGAAAACCGGAGATGTAAGCGGATTGGTTCAAACACAATTCGGTTTCCATGTAATTAAAGTGACTGATAAGAAAGAGGCTTCAGAAAGTCCGTTTGAAGAAGTTAAAGATAAAATTGGAAATGAAGTTATTTCAATGAAACAAGCACAGATTTATCAAGGTAAAATCAATGAACTAAGAAGCAAATATGAAGTTGAAGTATTCGAATAAAATAATAATGAAGAGGTTATCGGGAAGTAGATAGTTTCTAAAACTGCATGGCATTTATATGTCATGTAGTTTTTTTGCAAAAAAAGAAGAAAAGTAGGCTACAACAACCACTTTTCTTTCCATTTGTTTGATGTTGGAAAAGTGTTTCGACAGTAAGAAATCTCCACCTGTGAACATTATTGTGTAGGTGGGGAAGTTTATTAATGAAGTGATTTTATCGTTCGGTATGATTCTGATACTGAAAATGATTTAAATAATGAAAATGAAAAATCTCGCTAAGCAAAAATAAGTGGGGGTTTTTTATGTTATAATAATAGTTATTATAATGTTGATGAGGAGAGATGTTATGGAGACTACATTAATTAGTGAATTCGAAGCTGGCAAAAGAGTTGTCGGGTTTTATATTATCAAAAGTATCAATCTAAAAACTTCTGGGAACAATAAAAAATACCTGGATATCAATTTGATGGACAAATCAGGGGAAATAAATGCGAAAATTTGGGGAGTCGATGAAATTTCAGAAAAGGCATATTCAGCTGGTTCCGTGCTAAAAATAGAAGGCGATATCACCCTTTGGAATAATATGATGCAGCTTAAAATCATTCGTCATAGACTTGCGAAAGAAACAGATGAAATCGTGCTTTCTGACTTTGTACCTTCAGCGCCGTTGAAACCTGAAATCATGTATGATGAAATCATGGCGCATATCATGGGGATTGAAGATGAAGATATAAAAAAGTTGGTAGAGAATATTTTTTTAAGCTACAAAGAAAAACTGATGTATTATCCTGCTGCTAAAAGTAATCATCATTCAATACACGCTGGTTTGTTGTATCATATTTTAAGAATGTTGAGGACAGGAGAAAAATTGGCTGATATTTACTCGGTAAATAGAGACTTGCTTTATGCAGGAATAATATTGCACGATATTGAAAAAATAAACGAGATGAATTCCGATGAGATGGGAATAGTTGAAGACTATACAAGAGATGGTCAATTGCTCGGACATATTGTTCAAGGAATAGTAAAAATTGAGTTGGTCGGTAGAGAATTAGGTGTCGACGAAGAGAAATATAAACTGCTTCAGCATATGATTTTATCCCATCATTACGAACCTGAATTTGGATCGCCTAAAAAACCGATGATTCCAGAAGGAGAATTGCTTCACTATATAGATATGATCGACGCTAGAATGTTCGATATGAAAAAAGTTATGAAGAATATGGATGTCGGTGAATTTTCACAACCTGTATTTTTACTTGATAGAAGAAGATTATATAAATCAAAGTTATATGAAACAGAATAAGGAAGTAAATACTTCCTTATTTTTAGTGTGCCCAGCATGGGCATAATCTAACGGGTTAAAGTCCCGAGCACATCCTAGTAGTGGAAAGTGCATAGCCTAAGACAAGGGTGTCCATCGTGAGGTGGAATCTGAAGGA
>JAYENG010000065.1:0-3042 GCA_034721975.1 Bacillota bacterium | reverse complement strand
TTTTCATATGATTCGACCAATAAAAATTGTCAGGCTGGCGACATAGAAATTGTTGAGTATGGTCATGCGAAAGTTAATACAGGTGCACCTATATTTAATTATGCTATAGCATATGATAATAAAAATAATGAACCACTGTTTTATGAGAAATATCCTGGAAGCATAAATGATGTATCCCAGCTTCGGATTATGTTGGATAAAGCGGCAGGCTATGGATATAAAAAAATAGGATTTATACTGGATAGAGGTTATTTCAGCAAAAGTAACATCGAATGTATGGATGATCATAAATATTCTTTTGTCATTATGGTGAAAGGGATGTATGACCTGGTGAATCACCTTGTTTTGAAAAATAAAGATACATTTGAGAATAAATGGGTTAACCATATCGATGAGCATGATGTGTATGGGATTACCATAAAAAGAAAGTTATATGAAACAGATACGAAGGACCGGTATATCCATATATATCACAGTATCGTGAAGGAAAGCAATGAGCGAACGCTACTTACCAAAAAGCTAAGACAGATGAAGGCGTATATGATGAAACATACGAATGAGGTGTTTACTTTTGGTCCAAGATTTAGCAAATATTATATTCTCCATTACAATGAAAAAAATGGTGTGTTCCAGTTTGCTGAAGATCGGACTCAAGTGATTGAAAGAGAAAACAACCTCAGTGGTTACTTTTGCATCATAACATCAGAAAAGATGACTGCAAAAGAAGCCCTGAATTTATACAAAAGCAGAGATACATCGGAAAAGTTATTTCGCGGAGACAAATCATATCTTGGCGACAAGAACCTGCAAATATACGGTGATTCTGCGGCAGAATCGAAGATTTTCATCGAATTTCTTGCATTGATCATTCGGAACAGAGTATATACATGTTTAAAAGATGAAAAGATGAAACTTGATAAAAGGCCTAATTACATGACAGTGTCTGCAGCCTTAAGGGAGTTAGAGAAGATTGAGATGGTCAGATTAACAGATAATCAGTACAGGCTTGACCATGCCATAACAGCGAGACAGAAAACGATACTGAAGGCATTTGGTCTGGATGCAAATATTGTGAAACACTATGCAACAGAAATCAGCAAAATATTAGAGGAAGCAAAGTAAATGGGACGTGGAAGAAAAGCTGGGATATCTACAGCAGAGGTGTTAGAGCAACAGATAGAAAAGGCACAAGAAAAAGTCTTAAAAACAAAGGCTACATAAGAAAATTAAGAGCTATTGAACAAGCGAGATGCTCATCACAAAGATACTCTGTGGAAGGCAATCGCCAACAGTAACAAATCATATGAGGAGATTCTTGATTTTATTTCAGAAGCTACAGATGAGGAGTAGATAGAATGGGGAGAACGAAAAAAAATCAGACATTAGATGAACGGATTGAAAAAGCGCAAAAAAAAGTATCGAAACATTCACAGCCGTATCACGAGGCAATTAACGAGTTGAAGAAACTTTTAGATGAAAAGAATAAGAGTCAACAAGAACTATTGTTAGAAGCCGTTGCAAAAAGTAAAAGATCCTATGATGAAATCACATCATTTATTCAAAGTGATCCAACAGAAGATGTATGGTACGAGCCCGGTCAAGGCTTCTAGATAAAAACCCTCATTTTGTATATATTGTACAAGATGAGGATTTTTAGGCGTAAAAAAGCAGGAAGCTAACAAACATGAATGGCTTAAAATTATACTAAAAACGATAAAAAAGATAATATAAACAACAATAAATACACTAATAAAAAAATTGACAATTTTCAAAATCAAATATATAATAAGAATATATGGATTAGCAATTTTGATAAAAGGTTGGGTGGATGATATGATGAATCAAAAATTATCAACAAGCAATATTATGGATTCTCTAGTATCAATATCTCGTTTTAATAAAGGTGAAGCAAAAAAGGTATTTGATGAAGTCAATGAAGCGGGACAGAAAATCGTTTTGAAGAATAATAAACCAATCAGTGTGTTGATGAGTCCTTCTCGCTATGAAGAAATCATGGAAGCTTTAGAAGACTATGTGCTGTATTTTGAAGCTGAGAAAAGGCTTGCATCTGCTAATAATCAGTATATTCCTAGTAATGAGATTTTGAACGAACTCGGAATAGATGAATCTGATCTTGATGATATTGAGGTAGAAATCGAATGAGTGATTGGTATGTTGAATATATTTCTGAAGCTTTGACTGATTTAAAAAAACTGGACAACACTCAACAAAAGATTGTTTTAAAAGCGATTCAGAAAGTATCAAGAAATCCCTTGCCAAATTCAGAAGGTGGATTGGGCAAATCGCTTGGCAATCATGTGACATCACAACTAGCTGGTTATCAAAAGATTAAGTTGAAAAGTGCTGGACTACGCGTAGTTTATAGTGTTATTCGAGATCAAAATAAGATGCGGATTGTAATCATTTCTATAAGAGATGATGAAAGAGTGTATAAAATGGCGCAGGATAGAGTAAGATAGATGATACTTAAGAATCATATAAATATATGTATGAAAACAAATAACAAAAATTAGAAATCGAGGATTTTCATCTTCGATTTCTTAACAAGGTAGTAGTTGTGGTTAGTGATGGTGTAGGTACACCTCCACCACAAAAGAATGTAAATATTGACACACTTGTAACCCACTGTTTTTAGTGGGTTATGCTGTTTTTTTGAGAGCTTTATTGACACTGTTGTCTAAAAGTGTTAGACTAAATGTGTCTAAAGGGGTTAGACGAGGAGGGGATGTAATGGAAAAATATAAACTTGGAGAAATGGAGCAAAGATTTGCGAATTTGATTTGGGAGAAAGCGCCAGTAAAAACCCGTGATTTGATAGCTTTATGTGCAGAGGAATTCAACTGGAAAAGAACCACTACCTATACAATGCTTAAGCGACTATGTGACAGACAAATATTTGTCAATGATAATGGTGAAGTAAAGATTTTGTTGGAAAAAGAAAATTTTTTAGCAGAAAAGGGTGAAGAATTTCTTGAAGAAACTTTCGAGGGATCACTGCCTAGGTTTTTAAGTGCGTTTACA
>JAYENG010000064.1:1787-3093 GCA_034721975.1 Bacillota bacterium | reverse complement strand
CAAAATTCATACTATCTATGCTCATAAAACTAGTATCTTGTCCTATCTGCTCTTTAAATAATTTTGAATCAATGCATACATCATCGACAATTAAAACTAGTCTTTCAATAAGGTTTTTCATCTCCCTTATATTTCCATGCCATTCATAGATCAAAAAATGTTTAAGACAATCCGGTGTAAAGAAACAATTTTTTCTATGCTGATTATTATAATATTCAAGAAAATATTGCGCCAGTGGAATTATATCTTCTTTTCGTTCGCGTAATGGAGGAATAGTCAAACTGATTACATTAAGTCTGTAGTATAAATCAGCTCTGAATTTCTTCTCTAGAACCAGTTGCTTGATATCAGCATTTGTTGCCGCAATTATTCTAGCATTAAGTGGGATGTTTGTTGTTCCCCCTATACGATAAAAACACCTGTCGTTAAGTACATTGAGTAGTTTGACTTGCAATGTATACGGCATTTCTCCAATTTCATCTAAAAAAACAGTCCCATGACCCGCTTCTTCAAAAAGACCCTTTTTCCCACCTGTTTGTGCACCAGTGAAGGCGCCATTTTCATATCCGAACAACTCAGACTCAATTAAATGTTCAGGTATGGCCGCACAATTGATTTTTATAATATTCTCGCTGCTTCTCTTTGTGCTTTTGCCATGTATATATGCAGCTAAAAAATCTTTTCCCACACCTGTCTCACCTAAAATCAATATGGTAGTGTCGATATCTGCAAACTTTGCAGCTTTTGAATAAATATCTTTAGTTTTATTATTGTTTATCACTACCGCATTGTCATCATTGATATACGATTCTAGAGATTTCATTTTTTTAGTATAAGAAAATGAAAATTCTTCTTTGTTAGCTGCTTTTTTCATTAAGATATCCAATTCTGAAACATCTCTGATTACCGCTATCGTTCTTTTGAACTCTCCCTTTTCGTTGTTTATAAGAGAACCTGTAACTAAACATTTTTGACCCTCGTAATAGTTGTTTATAGTTGTTACAGTTTGATGTGTATCAATCACTTTTTCACAACATGAATTCGGAAGCACATCTTTTCTATTTAACTCCTGTACAGTTTTACCGATTAAAGAATCTCTCGAAAGGCCAGATAAGTTTATAAACGCATCATTGACATAAAGCGTCCTGCCGATTTCATCTGTAATATATATTCCATCTTCTAGTTTATTCAACATTTCATTATACATGTAATGTTGGTGATTGAAATAGCTGACCTGTTTATCTATTTCAGTAATCATTAAAAAATCTGCAACGAAAAAAACATAGTAACTCTCATCCCCGATTAC
>JAYENG010000064.1:0-1777 GCA_034721975.1 Bacillota bacterium | reverse complement strand
ATAGTAATCTTTATTTTGATAGGTCTTGGTTTTATAAAAATAATCACATTGATCAGTTTTAAGTTTTGGAAAAAAAACCGTTATTTTATTATTTTTTAAATTCCCTCCATTCCCTATGAATTCAAATATTTTCTTATCATAATCTTTAATATCAAATTTATAGTCAGTAATTATATATGCGAATTTTGGATAATCATTCATAGTTAGTCACCTCATTTATCATAAACTGATATGCATTATTGCAAATTTAGTTATCACTATATGCATCACTGCATATCTCTATACTCTATATTATTCTCTATTCATTGAAATTGCAATTTTTTCAACTGATTATTTTATTGGCATGCAACTTGCTTATTATATTAGTATATATTGGAGGTAATTAAAATGAAAAAAAATGTTGTTATTGTATCAGCCGTAAGAACTCCTGTTGGCTCTTTTGGTGGAAGCCTAGTAAAAAAATCTGCAGTTGATTTAGGTGTCGTAGCTGCAAAAGAAGTTATAAAGCGTGCAGGAATACCCGCAAATATTATCGATGAAGTCGTTGTCGGCAATGTATTAGGTGCCGGTCTTGGACAAAACGTTGCCAGACAAATCAGTATCGGTGCTGGATTACCAGTGGAAACATCAGCATTTTCAATCAATAAGGTTTGTGGTAGTGGACTAAGAGCAGTAAGCATCGCACAACAATTCATTCAAAATGGCGATGCAGATATTATTCTTTGTGGTGGAACGGAAAGTATGAGTAATGCTCCATATGTAATTCCAGGTGCACGTTGGGGACAACGTATGGGTGACGGAAAAATAGTCGACACTATGGTTCATGATGGTCTTTTCGACATATTCAATGGATACCATATGGGAATCACTGCCGAAAATATTGCTCAGCAGTGGAATATTACAAAAGAAGAACAAGACAGATTTGCTGTAGACAGCCAAAACAAGGCTGAAGCAGCACAGAAATCCGGTCGTTTCAAAGATGAAATTGTCCCTGTTGAGATTCCTCAGCGCAAGAAAGACCCAATCATCATTGATACGGATGAATACCCACGACATGGTGCGACTTATGAAAACATATCAAAATTAAAACCTGCATTTAAAAAAGACGGCACGGTTACTGCTGGGAATGCATCTGGAATAAACGACGGTTCAGCTATGTTTATCGTAATGAGCGCAGAAAAAGCAAGTGAATTAGGTCTTGAATCATTGGCTACAATCAGAAGTTTTGCATCAGCTGGTTTAGATCCATCAATCATGGGTTATGGTCCTGTTCCTGCGACTAAAAAAGCTTTGGCAAAACTTGATTGGAAAGTGGAAGACCTTGACCTTATTGAAGCAAATGAAGCATTTGCAGCTCAATCGATTGCTGTTGTCAGAGATTTGAACTTAAATACTGATATTGTCAATGTCAACGGAGGAGCCATAGCCATAGGCCATCCTATCGGAGGTTCCGGTGCTAGAATCCTGGTTACATTGCTTTATGAAATGAAAAAAAGAGATTCAAAAAAAGGTCTTGCCACTTTATGTATAGGCGGAGGAATGGGTACTGCAATTTTAGTTGAAAGATAATGAGGTGAAATGATGAAAAAATATATTAGCATTGAAGAAGCACTGTCTTATATTAAACCTGGAATGACAATTATGGTCGGCGGGTTTTTAGGTGTAGGCTCGCCAGAGAAATTAATCGATGGTATAATAGAAAATAAAATTGGCGATTTGACTCTTATTGCCAACGACACTAGTTTTCCTGGAGTGAATTATGGTAAATTAGTTGAGC
>JAYENG010000063.1:0-3103 GCA_034721975.1 Bacillota bacterium | reverse complement strand
CAAAAATTGCTCTTATCTGCATCGCATAAATTTCCGGATAACTTATTGCCAAGCGAACACCTCTATGCCCAAGCATTGGATTGAATTCACTTAAATCATTAATAATATCCGTTATTTTTTCTTTATTGATATTTAACTCTTTACTTAATATTTCAATATCAGATTCTTCTTTTGGTAAAAATTCATGAAGCGGAGGATCCAACAACCTGATTGTCACAGGTCTAAACTCCATCACTTCAAATATCTTTTCAAAGTCCTCCCTTTGGAAAGGCAATAACTTATCAAGTGCAATTTGGCGCTCTTCAACATCTTGAGCAAGTATCATTTCTCTAACATGAATAATCCTCGATTCATCAAAAAACATATGCTCTGTACGGCAAAGTCCTATACCTTCCGCACCAAATTCAACTGCATTTTTAGCATCTTTTGGCGTATCGGCATTTGTTCTTATACCTAAATCTCTTATTTCATCAGCCCATTCTAAAATAGTATTGAATTTTCCTGTTAGATTAATTTCAGTAACCGGTATATTTCCTTCATAAATCTTACCTGTGCTTCCGTTTAGAGAAATCCAATCTCCTTCTTTATAAACTTTTCCATCTGCTTTCATTTCTTTTTTACTTTCATATACCATAACTTCACTACAACCCGCTACGCAGCATTTACCCATTCCTCTTGCTACAACAGCCGCATGAGAAGTCATTCCACCACGTGAAGTTAAAATTCCTTCGGCATTGATCATGCCTTCTATATCCTCAGGCGATGTTTCTTTTCTTACTAAAATCGCCTTTTCTCCTCGTTCTCTAGCAGTCACTATGTCTTCAGGGAAAAAGTAAATTTTACCTGAAGCGGCACCAGGAGAAGCCGGTAAACCACTACCTATCAACTTGGAATTTTTCAGTAATTCTTCATTGAAATTCGGATGAAGCATTTGATCAATATGGCCAGGTTCAACTCTCATAATTGTTTCATTTTTTGTTATAAGTCCCTCTTCAAACATATCTACAGCAACTTCAATAGCTGCTTTAGCAGTCCTTTTACCAGTTCTTGTTTGCAATAAATACAATTTTTTGTTTTCTATTGTAAATTCAATATCCTGCATATCTTTATAATGCTGTTCCAATATTTCGCAAGTTTTTATAAATTCATCATAAACTTCCGGCATTACATTTTTCATATCATGGATTGACAAAGGCGTTCTTATTCCAGCAACTACGTCTTCACCTTGCGCATTTAGTAGAAATTCACCAAACACTCCATTTTCACCTGTAGCCGGGTTGCGGGTAAATGCAACACCTGTCCCCGATTCTTCCCCCATGTTACCAAAAACCATAGATTGAATATTTACAGCAGTTCCCAAATCATCAGGAATTCCATGGGCTTTTCTATAAATTCTAGCCCTTTGATTATTCCATGAATCAAAAACTGCATCTATCGCCATAAAAAGCTGCTCTTTTGGATCAGTTGGAAAATTAATGCCTGCTTCTAATTTAACTACCTTGTAATACTCGTTGATAATCGTTTTTAAATTTTCTTCAGTTAAATCACTATCATTTTTTATATTTTCAATTCTCTTTTGGTTATCAAAGATTATATCGAAGTTATGTTTGTCGATGCCCAATACAACATCTGAAAACATTTGAATAAATCTTCTAAAACTATCATATGCAAAGCGTCCATTTTGAGTAAGTTCCTTCAAACCCTCAACAGTTTCTTCATTTAAGCCGAGATTCAGAATAGTATCCATCATCCCCGGCATTGAAACAGCAGCTCCCGAACGAACTGAAACCAATAAAGGATTTTCCTTCAAACCAAAGGTCTTCCCGGTTTTTATTTCCAACTCTTTTAATTTATCACCAATCTGTCGAGAAACCTCTTCATCAATTTTTTTATTGTCATCATAGTACTTTATACACGCTTCAGTTGTAATTGTAAATCCTTCAGGTACAGGTAAACCAATTTTTGTCATTTCTGCAAGATTAGCACCTTTTCCCCCTAATAATAACTTCAATTCTTTCTTGCCTTCTCCAAATGGATAAACAAACTTCCTCATAACTACACCTGCCTTTTAGATTTTATAATTTTTTTTATTATATTTGCTGTCTCTTCAACAGCTTTATTTGAAACGTTTATTACTGGACATCCAATCCTCTTATATACTTTATCTGCATATTCAAGTTCTTCTAAAATCCTTTTCATATCTGCATAAGTTGCACTGGTATTTCCCAAACCCAGTGCTTTTATTCTCTCAATTCTTATTTCATTAAGTTTATATGGATCCGTAGTCAACCCAATAATTTTATCTTTGTCGATTTCAAAAACTTCCTTAGGAACAATAACTTCCGGTACCAATGGTATATTAGCCACTTTTAGATTCTTGTTGGCTAGATACATACTAAGTGGTGTTTTTGATGTCCTGGATATTCCAAGTAAAACTACATCGGCTTTTTTTACTCCTCGTGGATCCTTTCCATCATCGTATTTTACAGCAAACTCTATCGCTTCAACTTTTTTAAAATAAGTCTCATCCAATTTTCTAATTATGCCCGGTTCATTTATAGGTTTTGACTCAAACAACACTTCAAATTTATCTAATAACGGAGTTAAAATATCAAAGTTCAAAAGATTATATAAACTTGACAATCTCATAATTTCTTCTTTTACCTCTTCTATTACTGTTGTGTAGACTACCAAAGCATTTACATCCTTAGCATCTTCTAAAATGACTTGCACTTGTTCAACAGAACTCACAAACGAGAATTTTTTCGTTATATATTCATTTGGTTTAAATTGTTCTGCAGTCGCTTTGATTACAGATTCCGCAGTATCTCCCAAAGAATCCGATAATATATAAATCACTTTTGGTTTCATTCATCATCCCCCTAATTGTCCATCTGCTAAATCTACAAAAATTCGTGTAATTGTAGTTTTTGAAATTCTACCGAGAATCTTCAATTGTTCTTGTCCATCAATTATTGTTTTTTTAATAACCGGCAAAGAATCAATCTCGTGACTAATTAATTTTGCTGCTGCTATATATATACTCTCTTCTGGATAAATATAAACAATATTAGGCATTCTAGTCATAATCATTCCCAATGGT
>JAYENG010000062.1:0-3105 GCA_034721975.1 Bacillota bacterium | reverse complement strand
CATCATATAGAAGAACTTTTTAAAAGTCAACACAAATATTATAATTTTCTGAATATTCATACTTTTGTAAATATTTAAAAAATATTCGCATTTTCTATTGACACGTCCGTTGACACTCGCTATAATTGACAACAATATACTTAAATGTTACGACGGAGACAGTGATTGATTAGAATTATTCGAGAGAGCTAGTGGTTGGTGCAAACTAGTATGATTTCATTAAAAAACTCATCCCCTGAACTGCGGACTGAACTAGAGTAAGTCTACGCCGGGTGCCTACCGTTACAGGGCTAAAAGGTGAGAAATCACGAAATAGGATGGTACCATGGAGATAAAGTCTTTCATTCCTATACATTTATGTATAGGGATAAAAGGCTTTTTTTATTTTAAGCCAAGGAGGAAAACAATGATCAAGATACTGACCTTAAAATCAAAGGGCGGGTTTAATAACCTGATAAAAATCGCTTCAACCCTGAAAAGCAAACGTTATGAAACTATGAAAATCATAATGGAGAATATCGGTCTGGAAAATTTCAATCTGGAAATCACACTTAATTGTGATGAGAATACATTGAATCAAGCAATAAGACATATGCAAAAAATCGAAGATGTATATGATATCAAAGAGAAAATGGAGGAATGAAAAATGGCTGAAATGTATTATGACAAGGACACAAATCTAGATGTATTTAAAGGCAAGAAGGTGGCTGTACTGGGATACGGTTCTCAAGGGCATGCTCATGCATCCAACCTTAGAGACAGCGGCGTCGATGTGGTAGTAGGACTGTACGAAGGTTCGAAATCATGGAAGACGGCCGAGGATGCAGGTTTCATCGTTAAAATATCGGCAGAGGCTGCTAAAGAAGCCGATGTGATCATGATGCTGATTCCCGATACAAAGCAAAAGAAAGTCTACGAGGAATCTGTCAGAGACAATCTAAAAGAAGGCGATTCTCTTGCATTCGCTCACGGCTTCAACATCCGCTACGATCAGATAAATCCTCCCAAGAATGTAGATGTATTCATGGTCGCACCTAAAGGGCCCGGGCATCTTGTCAGAAGGGTTTATCAAGACGGAAAAGGAGTTCCCGCTCTGTTTGCTGTATATCAGGATTATACAGGCGAGGCGAAGACTTTAGCTCTGAGCTATGCAAAGGGAATCGGTGCTACTAGAGCCGGTGTCATCGAAACGACTTTCACCGAGGAAACTGAAACTGACCTGTTCGGTGAACAAGCCGTTCTTTGCGGTGGAGTTACCGAACTGATCAAAGCTGGATGGGAAACGCTGGTCGATGCCGGCTATCAAAAGGAAATCGCGTACTTCGAGTGCCTGCATGAAATGAAATTGATTGTAGATTTGTTTTACGAAGGTGGATTCGAGACTATGCGCCACTCTATAAGCGATACTGCTGAATACGGCGACTATGTTGTAGGCAAGCGAATCATCAATGAAAACACAAGAAAAGAAATGAAGCAGGTTTTAACCGAGATTCAAAATGGAGAGTTTGCCAGCAACTGGATCGAGGAAAATGAAAAAGGCAGACCTAACTTCAACAGGACAAGGCAAGATGAACTAGACCACGACCTAGTTGAAGTAGGAAAAGAACTTAGAAGCATGATGTCTTGGATTGAAAAATAAGAAAGGCAGGTTTAAGAATATGATATCAGGAGCGGAAATTATTTTAAAACAACTTCTAGAAAGAAATATAGACACCGTATTCGGTTATCCAGGCGGTGCAATAATGCCTGTATATGATGAGCTTTTAAAATATGAAGGTGTCATCACCCACTATAGAAGCGCTCATGAACAGGGCGCCATGCATGCTGCTGATGGATATTCTCGCTCTACAGGTAATGCAGGTATCTGCTTTGTAACCAGCGGTCCCGGTGCGACAAACACCATCACAGGACTTGCAACTGCATATATGGATTCCATTCCTGTCGTAGTGTTTTCAGGTCAGGTTCCCACTGTACTGCTTGGAAAAGATTCTTTTCAAGAAATCGACATCACCTCGATTTGCGAACCTATAACAAAAAAAACGTTTTTGGTTGAAAATGTGGATGATTTGGCCGCTACAGTAGACCAGGCGATTTCCATAGCTTTAGGCGGCAGGCAAGGTCCTGTGCTGGTAGATTTGCCTAAAGATGTACTGCTGGCTAAATCATCGGATTATCCATATGAATCAAAAAAATCCATAAAAGATTCTTCTGTCGATGAAGATATGCTTGATGAAGTCGCTGCTAGAATAAACTCGGCAAGAAAACCTCTTATTTATGCCGGAGGTGGAATTAAAATGGGCAACGCTTCAGACAATATGTTCGCCATAGCTGCCAAGGCGTCGATTCCTGTTGCAAACACCCTTATGGGGCTTGGCAGTTTCCCTATCGATCATCCATTGGCTCTCGGACTGTCCGGAATGCACGGTCATCCTGAAACAAACGAGGCTATAAATGCTTGCGATCTGCTTATTACTATAGGAGCAAGGTTTAGCGACCGTTCAGTTGGTACGGCATCGACCTTCGCAAAAGACGCATTCATCATTCACTTCGATATTGATGAAACCGAGTTTTCAAAAAACATAGAATCTCATCTATATGTAGAAGACCCTTTGAATGCATTTTTAGATCGTCTACTTGAAAAGGTAAATGAAAACAGTCATGCCGAGTGGAACGAGTGGATTGATTCCAGGAAGCATAATCAAAAAGACGATAGCATTTATTGTCCTGAGAATATACTGAAGCTTGTAAATACTTATTACGACGATAATACCATTTTGGTGACCGATACAGGTCAGCATCAAATCTGGGCGGCTCAGTACTGGAAGTTTAAAAATCCCGATGAGTTTCTGACATCGGGCGGACTAGGCACCATGGGATATGGACTGGGAGCTGCAATCGGAGCCGCCGTCGGAAACCCTGGTAAAAATGTTGTGCTTATTACAGGCGATGGTTCATTTAGAATGAACAGCAATGAAATGCTGACAGTTTCAAGCTATAATCTACCTATAACCATAGTTCTTATGAACAACGAGTCTCTAGGGATGGTCAGACAGTGGCAAAAGCTGTTCAATGATAAACGCTATTCAGAGACGGACAATAAAGCCA
>JAYENG010000061.1:0-3127 GCA_034721975.1 Bacillota bacterium | reverse complement strand
TAGGCATATCTTCAAACAAGCTTTTGGCCAAGGTAGCTTCAGATTTTGAAAAACCTGATAATGTCCACACTCTTTTTCCGAACGAAATAGAAGAAAAAATGTGGCCGCTGCCAGTTGATGATTTGTTTATGGTCGGGAGGGCCACAGCTCCTAAGCTTCATAGAATGGGAATATACACAATCGGAGACTTGGCGAATACAGATCTCGATTACTTGAAGTACACCTTGAAAAGCCACGGAAAACTCATATGGGAATACGCCAACGGCATTGAATCCTCCAGTATAAGAAGCGATAAAAGCACTTCTATCAAAGGTATCGGCAATTCGACAACTCTACCTAGAGATGTCGATCAATCAAAGGATGCTCTTATGTATCTTTTGGCGCTGACAGAAATGGTCGCCATGCGCCTTCGCCAGAACAAAAAACTATGCAAGGTAGTTGTCATCAGTATAAAAAATACAGATTTATCACATTATTCATATCAAATGACTCTTGTGTCTCCCACAGATGAAACCAATGTCATCTATGGCGCTGTCAAGAATTTGTTTCATCAAGCGTGGCACTTCCAGGCTATCAGACATTTAGGAGTGAGAGTCACAGGATTTAGTGACAATGGTTGTTATCAATACTCTATTTTCGATCATGAAAATCTAGAGAATATGCGCAAATTGAATTCAACCATCGATGATTTAAGATTGAAATACGGTAAAGATATCATTCTAAGAAGTACATTCTTGCATAAAAAAGTAAATCCCGTCATAGGCGGCGTCGGTGAAGACGAGTATAAAATGATGAGCAGTCTACTGTAAGTTTTTAACAATCATCCTACTGTTGATCAATAAAATGACACTGCTTATGCAAGCGAGAAAAATAAAAGCTGCTTTAAAATTATAATTATCTGATATATAGCCGAAAATCGGAAATAGAATGATCATATAAAAGCTGAAAACCATACTGGCAACGGATAATACCGTTGCTCTTATATTGCTCTTGATTTCCCTGTTGATATAATCATTCATGCCTACAAAAATCAAGCTGTCAACAAAAGTGATAAGAATAAAAGCTGCAATGTGCATCTCGCTCAAAGCGATTATCCATACAGACGACACAGTCATAAAAGGAAAAATCAATAAAAATCTCTTCTGCCCTAATTTTTTCTCTATTTTATTTGCAGTCAACCCGCCTATGGTTCCCATTATGGAACTAAGAGCGAAAAATATACCGATTTCCAATTCTGAAATATTTTGCCCTTTCCAGTAGTTTTGTAGATAAAAAAACAAAATAGTACCTATTGATAATATGAATTCCATTGAAAATATGAAAAACGACACTTTTTTGTTGTTTCTGATAAGTAAATAACTTTCCTTTATAAGGCTTTTAAATTCCTCTAGAGGTTTCATTTCCTTTTGTTCTTCTTTTTTGTATTCAGGCTCGATGAAAGTAAATGCTTCAAATACAGCCATAACAGTAAAACTAATCGTTAAAATATATAACAGTGAATAATCATAACTGGCAATCCATCCGCCTATTAAAAATGAAATAAGTGCTGTCGTTTGATAAATACCTTCTATTCGCCCTGTAACTTTCAAGTATTTTTCTTCTTCATTAAGTTCTTTCAACGTGTCATAAAGAAGCGCTTCACCTGCACCGGATTCCAGGTTGTAGGAAATTGCCGTGATGAAAAATCCAAAAGCGAACATATAAATATTATCTCCGATTAAAATAAAATAATTAGCAAAAGCAAATAGCACTCTTCCTAATATCCTGCTCATTTTTCTCCCGAAAACATCAGCTATCATACCTGTGGGTATTTCCATCGAAAACGATGTTATATGAAATACGGTCTCGAGCAAGCCCAAATAAACAAGATCAACACCTTTATTAAAAAGATAAATCATCCAAAATCCATGGGTGAAATCTATCCTCAAAAACATAAAAAGATAATTTTTCCAGACATTGCTTCTAAGTTTCTTGATTCTATTTTCCATCTTCTTCTCCAATGATATCAAATATTTCTAATTGTTTTTCGCGATTAGATATAAGGTTGGCAAGTGTTATTCCTAAAAGTCTGACCTTTCCTTTATACTCGACTTTACCTAATAATTCTTTAAGCAATGGTTTAAAGTTTTTTTCGTCATCCGTATAAACTTCCAGACTTTTGCTTCTCGTCACCTGAGTGAAATCTTCAAATTTTATTTTAAGCACTATCGTTTTTGCAAGCATTTTTTTCTTAAGCAGCATATCATTTACTTCATGCAAATATTTATAAGATTTAGCCGATATTTCAGCAAACACGTCAGTATCCTCAGAAAATGTAATTTCAGTTCCTATTGATTTTCTTTCAGTATGCGATGCAACTTTTCTTAAGTCTATCCCTCTGATTTTATTATATATATCTTTACCCATAGAACCTAAAAGGTCAGTCAAAACTTCTTTATCATATTCCAATAATTCTTCAATGGTGTATATCCCTATATTGTTAAGTTTCTCTACCGATTTTTTTCCGAGACCGTGAATTTTCATTATAGACAGCGGTTTTAGTATTTCTGGAACATCTTCTTTTTTTATAACGAAAAAACCGTCGGGTTTATCCCAGTCGCTGGCAAGTTTGGCTAAGAACATATTATAAGATATTCCTACCGATATATTTAATCCAGTTTCTCTTTTTATCTTCTTTTTTATATATCTTCCTATATATTCGGCAGATAAATAAAGATTTGTAACATCTAGATATGCCTCGTCTATAGAAACCTTTGTAATTTCATCTGTAATTTCATTCAGTAAACTAAAAATTTCTCTTGATATTTCCTCATAGCGCTCATATCTGCCATGGACATAAATTCCATTTGGGCATAACTCTTTAGCCTGAAAAATCGGCATAGCTGAATGGATGCCGAATTCCCTTGCTTCATAGCTGCAAGTCGCAGCGACACCTCTTGATGAAGTGCCTCCTACAATGACAGGTTTTCCTCTGAGCTCAGGAAAATCTAATTGTTCTACGGATGCAAAAAAAGCATCCATATCTACATGAATAATTTTTCTATTCAAAATACTTCACTGCTTCCTTAGCCTTTTCATAATCTTTATCATGTACATAGATATCATACCTCGATATAGAATGCCCGCC
>JAYENG010000060.1:0-3138 GCA_034721975.1 Bacillota bacterium | reverse complement strand
TGATATTCCTTTTGAAGAACTTATAAATTCTCAAGCTATTATCTATTAATTATAGACAGATTAAAGCACCAATAAAATTGGTGCTAATGTTTCACTTATTCTGGGACATTTTTAAAAACGGTTGACACAAAAAAAACCACACGCATATATACGTATGGCGAATAATTCATCTTTATTTTTCAAATGAAGAAGCACTGCAAGAACTTATTTGATTCCAAACCTTATCTATATCATTTCTGAAACTTCTTCTATAAGTTCTTTGAGGCTGCCAGTCATACGGAATGACTTGACGATATGAACTATAATTATATCTCTCATCCATAAGAATGATCACACCTTTGTCTTCTTCCGTTCTAATAACCCTGCCTGCCGCTTGCATGACCTTATTAAGTCCTGGATATACATATGCATAATTGAAAGCTTCTTCATCATGATCTTCATGATAATTTTTAATTATTTCTCTTTCTAAACATACCATCGGAAGACCGACTCCCACTATGGCTGTGCCGATTAATCTGTCTCCCCTTAAATCCACACCTTCTGAAAAACTGCCTCCTAAAACACAAAATCCCATCATGGACTTCTCTGGTGAAAGTTTGAAATTGTCTAGAAACTCTTCTTTTTCAATCTCGGTCAATTCCCGCTGTTGATCTAGTATCTCCACATCGGTTTCCAGCATTTCAAAAGCCTCCAACACTTCCTTTTTATAAGCATACGAAGAAAAATATACAATATAATTTCCTAACTTGCTTTGAGCAAACTCCCTGAGATACAAAGCGATATCTTTATAACTGAACGCCCTTTTTTTATATGTGGTCATAATATCCGATGCAATCATATATGATCTGTTTCCATGATCGAATGGCGAATCGAGAAGAAGTGTATAATCTTCCTTATTGCGAGAATACATTCTATGGAAATATTTTATTGGAGACAATGTCGCCGAGAAGAAAATGGTACCTGATCCATTTGATATTTTTTGATTCAAAAGATATGATGGATCGACGCAAAATAGATGTATGTAAATATCATTCCCTTTCAACTCTGCATAAGTCGTATATCGTTCATCGTATAATTCGGAAATGTTTAAAAATGTCAACGTTTGAAAATAGTAATCCAGTAGTGAATCATAACAACTCAACTCTTTTCGCTCATTTAGTATTACATCCGCGTGATTAGCGAAAGACCTCATCACTTTATATAATTCAGCAGGCGGTTCTTTAAAAACATATTCATCCTTCTCGATGCAATCATTTTTAAATTGCAACAAAGCTTTATTGTATTTATTAATTACTTTTGAAAGCTTTATAAGTTTTTCATCTTCTTTTTTATTTTTAATCGATCTGTTTATCGCTAACAGCGGTTGCTTGCTGATAACCGCCGAATACATCCCTCTCGCTCTATCTACCAAGTTGTGGGCCTCATCCACTAAAAAGGCATAATCTTTTGTTACATCCTCAAAAAACCGTTTTAAATTCACTCTTGGATCAAAGACATAATTATAATCGCAAATTACACAATCCGCTACCAGCGCCGCATCCAATGAAAATTCAAATGGACACACATGATGCTTCTTACTATACTTTTCAATTACTTCTTTTGAAAATTCATCTTCATTCAGCATCATATCTTCAAGTGCATCGTTCACTCTATTGAAATGCCCTTTTGCATATGAACACTCTTGTGGTATGCAAGCAGATTCCGGTTCGAAGCAAATTTTGTCTTTTGCAGTGATAGTCAGACTTTTAAACCTAAGACCTTTCTTCCTCATAATCCGAAATCCTTCTTGAGCTACAGTTCTTGTAATTGTCTTTGAAGTCAAATAGAATATTTTTGATGTATGACCTTCTGCAATTGCCTTAACTGTCGGAAAAATTGTAGATATCGTCTTGCCGATACCTGTAGGCGCTTGTATGAAAGCTTTTTTCTTTTCCTTTATAGTTTTATAGACGCAAATAGCCATCTCCCGTTGACCCTTTCTATAGGAACCAAAGGGAAATTTTAGATTCATGATGCTTTCATCTCTGATCTTCGACCAATCATCTATGCGATAAGCGAATTCTAGATAATCCTCTATTACAACAAGAAAATCCTCCTTTAAATCTTTAAAATCAAAATCTTTAATGAATCGCCTTGCTTCATAGTTATCGATTTCTACATAAGTCAACTGCACTGATATTTTCTCGAAGTTATGTTGCACCGCTTGAACCTCTCACGACTGAAGTCACGAGATTCTTAGGAACAGAGCTTACTTGATACCAAATAGTTTCTTCAATATCAGCGGTTTCTCTTTTTTACTAAGCTATCCCCGTCGTCCCGACGGTTTTAAACAAGCGTTAGGCTGATAGTAATCTAAGTCCTTCAGCCTGTATGTTGATACTGGCGTTGATGTCTCTATCAAGAATGCTGCCACAATTTGGACAAACCCATTCTCGAATATCCAGAGATTTTTTTCCGTCTCGATAGCCACATTCAGAGCATATTTGACTGGATGGGTACCACCTGCTAACTTTAACAACTTTTTTGCCATACCACTGGGCCTTGTATTCGAGCATTTCGACAAATTTACTCCATGAAACATCTGCTATGGCTTTTGAAAGTTTTCTGTTTTTCATAAGACCCCTGTTATTCAGATTTTCAACACTGATGATATCGTGATTTTTGACAATTTCAGTGCTTAGTTTGTGGAGAAAGTCTGTCCTTTGATTAGCAATTTTCTCGTGAAGCAAGGCAACTTTAAGTTTTTGCTTTTGATAGTTCTTAGCATCAGAAAGGTGAATCCCTTTTTCTTTAGCCAACAAAGCTCTCTTTGAAAGTTTGCGTTGCTCTCTGGCAAGCTGTTGAGCCATCTTTTTTGAAAAATGAAGATTAGCAATCTTCTCGCCTGTTGATAAAATTGCAAAATCAGTTATTCCGAGGTCAATACCAACCGATTGATTGGTTTTTTCAAACGGCTCGATTTCAACCTCACAAATAATGCTCACATAGTATTTGTTTGTTGTCGTTCTTTTAATGGTTGCTTTAACAAGTTTACCTTCTATTTCTCGACTTTTAGCAAATTTCACAAAACCGAGTTTTGGCAACTTGATGTAGTTTTCCAAAATAGCGATATTGCCGTTTGTGAATTTTGTAGTATAG
>JAYENG010000059.1:0-3160 GCA_034721975.1 Bacillota bacterium | reverse complement strand
GGCTACACCTGTTCCCATACCGAACACAGAAGTTAAGCTTTCTTGCGCCGATGGTACTTGGTGGGCAACTGCCTGGGAGAGTAGGAAGTCGCCGGTTTTGAGTAGAATGTCAGAGATTTTATCTCTGACATTTTTAATGTTTTTGATAAAAAAATCTCAAAAAAACGCAAGAATCTATATTAAAAAAACATAGAATCTGATACAATATGTAGTACATAGTAGTAGTAGTGGCACTATATATTGTTAGTAGGAGGAAAAAAGATGTATAAAGTTTTAAAGAGAGATGGGAATGTAGCAGAGTTTAAAAAAGTGAAAATCGTCATAGCTATTGAGAATGCTATGCTTGAAACAGAAGCAGGTGTTGATAGTAAAGTAAGTAACGAAATTGCTGATAAAGTTGAGCAGATTTTAGCACAAAGAAATCAGGAAGTTCAGGTTGATGAAATACAGGATTTAGTTGAAAATGAACTTATGTCTAGTATTAGAAAAGATGTTGCCAAGAAATATATCATTTATAGAAACGAAAAAGATAGAACAAGAAATTTAAGAAAAAAAGAAAACAGGCTATTAACTGATGAGTTTATCAGCAAATATAAACACATGCCTGCTCCAATGAATCAACTTGGAAATTTTGTTTATTACAGAACATATTCAAGATGGCTAAAAGATGAAAAAAGAAGAGAACATTGGTGGGAAACTGTAAGACGTGCTGTTGAATATAATGCTTCTTTGGTACCAACTACAAAAGATGAAGCGGAGAGATTATTTGATAACATATTCAATTTAAGACAGTTTTTAAGCGGAAGAACTCTTTGGGTTGGAAATACAAATGTGGCGAAATATTATCCGATGTCAAATTATAATTGTTCATTTCAAATAATTGAATCATTTGAATCGTTTAAAGAAGTTTTTTATCTGTTGATGATTGGATCAGGAGTTGGATTAAGAATTCTTACTAGTGATGTTGAGAAATTACCAAAAGTAAGAACTGATTATGAACTTGTGCATAAAGATTATACACCAGTTCCAAGAACGGAAAGAGAAGACAGCACATCTTTAGATTTTTACTTCAACAACACAGTCAAAATCACTGTTGGCGATAGCAAAGAAGGATGGGTTCAGTCTTTAGATTTCTTTTTCAAATTAATCTACAGTAATGAGTATAGAGACATAAAAACTGTTATTGTCAATTATGATAATGTTAGACCAAAGGGTGAAAAACTGAAGAGTTTTGGTGGTACAGCCAGCGGTCATGAAAGCTTAAAAAATATGTTTGAAAAAATCAATCGAGTAATGAAAAAAGCAGGACTTATATCTCAACAAAAGAGAGTTAAGCTTAAAGCTATCGATTGTTTGGATATTGCAAATATTATCGGTGAAAATGTAGTAGTAGGTGGAGTAAGAAGAACGGCCGAAATAGTTTTATTAGATGCAGACGACAAAGAATCTATCGAAGCAAAATCAAATCTTTACAAGCAGATTGACGGTCAATGGATAGTAGATAAAGAATTGCTTCATCGTCAAATGAGTAACAACTCTATTTACTACACTAAAAAACCTTCAAGAGAAATGTTCCATTGGCAATTAGAGCAAATGAGATACTCGGGAGAACCAGGATGGGTAAATGCTGAAGCCGGTGCTAAAAGAAGAACCAATTTCCAAGGTGTTAATCCTTGTGCGGAAATTCTTCTTGATAATAGAGGGCTTTGTAATTTGACAACTGTAAATGTATTTGCTTTTGTTAAAGAAGATCAATTAGATTTAAATGGATTGCTTAATGCACAAAGGATGTCTGCCAGAGCAGCATATAGAATGACTATGGTTGAACTTGAGTTGCCTCTTTGGAATGCTGTTCACGAAAGAGATAAAATCATCGGATGTTCTTTGACGGGATGGCAGGATATGATTAATGCTGTTAAATATTCAAGAGCTGAAGAGATAGAGCTTTTGCAAAAACTTAGAACAGTTGCTACAAAAGAAGCTGAAATGTATGCAATGGAAATCGGTTCAAAAGTATCACTTTTAGTTACCACAGTTAAACCAGAAGGAACATTATCACAACTTCCGACAGTGTCAAGCGGGGTTCATTACTCACATTCTCCATATTATATTCGAAGAGTAAGAATCAATGCTCATGATCCTCTTGTCAGTGTTTGTGAAGATCTGGGATATCCAGTATTCCCTGAAGTTGGACAAGATCCGGAAACATGTAAAACCAAGGTAGTTGAATTTGCTGTAAAATCACCTGAAGGTGTTACTAAGCATGATGTATCTGCAATCGATCAATTAGAAAATTACAAGATGTTTATGGAGCACTATGTAGACCACAATGCTTCTATTACTGTTCATGTCAGAGAACATGAATGGAAAGGTGTTGAAGAGTGGGTATGGAAAAATTGGGATGGTATTGTAGCAATCTCGTTCTTGTCGTTTGATGACAACTTCTATGAAATGCTACCTTATGAAACAATCACTAAAGAAGAATATGAAGAGAGAGTTTTAAACATGAAACCGTTTAGAGCGTCATTGATTTCAAAATACGAAAAAGAAGAAACTGAATTTGATATTGGAGACGATGGTTGTGAAACGGGTGTATGTCCTGTAAGATAAAATATTCAACTATTAATATTCAGACAAAAAACGTGGTTTAATTAACCACGTTTTTATTTGAATAAAATGGTACAATATTAACAAATATGGAAAATGGAAAAATTAATAGATTTAGTAAATCTGGCGAGAATCCTCCCTATTTCAATTGGGAGATGAATCGCTTGGTTTAATGTTAAAATTTACTGCAAAATATGTAAAAATGTGCCGCACTATTAATAAGAACATATATTCGCGTTGTGTATGGAGGAACTAATGATTCTAACTAAAAAAATAATCTTTAAACCGAATGAAACAGAATCAATTGTATTGAGACTCCTTTCTTTCGCGTCTGCAAAACTCTAGAATATAGGAAACTATGAAAAACACAACTACAAAATGTTGGGCCTTGAAAAATACCCTGACTGGTATGAACAAAAGAAACGTCTAAAAACTGAGTTTTAATCAAACATCGAAGTATCTGTGTAACGCTAAAAGGCGTAGCAGTAGTAGCTCTGGACAAGCTGTAATGGTAGCATAACTCTCGTTATGCTACCATTACAGCTTGTCCAGA
>JAYENG010000058.1:0-3167 GCA_034721975.1 Bacillota bacterium | reverse complement strand
TCATAAGGTCGGTTGCCCTATCTCTTGGATTCAAGGTTACTTGAATAAAACGTGCTTTATAAAAATAAAAAGAGATCCAGATAAATGTATAAATTGCGGTTTATGTGATAAAACTTGCTATATAACAGCTTTGAATAAAGAATTCAGTTTGATAAAGCAGTTGAAAAAGGATCCCGCACTGTCATATAAATGTTCAAAATGTCTGGACTGCATCGCAGTTTGTCCAACTGACAGCTTATCGCTTACTTTTGAAAAATAGTTTTATTTGAACTATTTTTCTTTTTTATGGGTAAATATTCGAAGAGGTGATGCAAATGAAAAAAGATACTAAGAAAAAATTGATAATGCCGTTAAAAAACATTTTAAATAATCTTCCAATAATGCTGAGTGTTATTTTAGTTCTAGGCATAATTAAAAATTTCATTAAATTTGAAAATGTTTCTAAACTATTCACAGGAACTGTTATCTATGATACTTTTCTAGGATCTATAGTAGGAAGCATCATGGCTGGAAACAGCATCAACAGTTATATAATAGGCACTGAGTTATTAACTGCAAAAGTTTCATTCTACGCTGTCATAGCTTTCTTGGCTTCATGGGTGACAGTCGGCTTTGTCCAAATTCCTGTTGAATTATCATATTTCGGAAAAAAGTTTACCTTCATCCGCAATGTTCTGGGTGTATTTCTTTCAATGGTGACAGGCATAATTGTCGGAATGCTTATGGGGGTGTTGTAAATGTCTAAAAAAAATAAATCAAGCAATACACGTTTTATAATATTCGGAGTGGTTTTGTTGTTATATATTGCTTTATTTTTTATCGATCAAAACAAGACAATGGAATCTTTGACATATGGTCTTAAAATATTTATGGACATCATTCCCATCTTCGGAATAATATATATCTTCATGGTGATTTTTAATTTCATTCCAGAGAAAAAACTGAAATCATATATGCAAAAGACATCTGGATTCTTTCAGTATTTCATACTATCTTTATTAGGTATGATCAGTCATGGGCCTATTTATGCTTGGTATCCATTATTGAAAGATTTGAAAAACAGAGGTTTGACTTATGGCTCGATAGGAGCGTATTTATATTCAAAAGGAATTAAACTGACACTTCTTCCGTTGATGATTCATTACTTTGGATTTAAACTCACTGTTATATTCTCAGTTACGTTATTCATCCTTTCATTCCTACAAGCTTTTCTAATCGATTTATTTATGCGAAAAAACACTCCTGTAGATTAATTTCTTACAGGGCTTTTTTTTATGTTAAAATATAAGCGTCGAATAGAAAAGGAAGATTTTGTGAATATAAAAATACTTTATGAAGATAAAAATTTAATTGCTGTAGAAAAAAAACACAACATTCCTACGCAAAAAGATAAATCGAGAAATACGGATTTGTTGACCTCGGTGGAATTTTTCTTGAAAATCAACAATAGATTGAAATCCAACGAATCGCTCTTTCTTTTAAATCGATTGGATCGCCCTGTCGGCGGTATTGTACTGATGGCTAAAAATCAAAATGCCGCAAAGGTATATTCCAATTTAATCAAAGAACAAAAAATAACTAAAGAATATCTCGCAATATGCAGCGGAATATCAAAAAAACCAAATAAAACTTTGGTAGATTATATTGAAACCGATTCAAAAATCAACATCTCAAAAGTTTCATCGAATGAAAGCGGTAAATATTCCAAACTGATTTATGAAACTTTAAATGCAAAAGAAAATTTTTCATTACTGAAGATAAATTTGATAACAGGCCGTCATCACCAAATCAGAGTTCAATTAGCCCATGATCGACTTCCAATCTGGGGTGACACTAAATATAATGATGATTTCACCACAGTCACCAATGTCGACATCGCTCTTTGGGCTTTTCATATTTCGTTTGAAAATCCTTTCAGTTCCAAGCTTATCAATATTTACTCTTATCCAGATAAGAATAAAAAGCCTTGGAACAAGTTTGATTCCATAAGGAGAGATTCCCACTATGAATAAAAGATTATCAAACATACTACTAGTTATCGGATCTGTTTTTACAATCAGCCCGATAATTCTATACTGGTTTATACATGGAAGTTATGAAATGTATAATTGGATTATCAATGGTCCATATCCATTCAGCCATTTAGGCAGCGGACCTTTTCAGTTGTTTCTATATGCAAGTTTATTCATAATAGGAATAAGTTTGATTACAATTACAATGATTATAAAGAGAAGGAGTTGCATATAAGCCACTCCTTCTCTTTCTCTTTACATAAAACTCAAAGTTTATTCTTTTTCGCTGAGATTGATCACTTCGATCGGAGTCATCCGGAGTAATATTTCATTGGTAAAATGATAATAATCATTTTTAAGCAGCTTTCTTATCTTGTCTTTTTCAATATGATATACCAAAACAGACTCTTCATCACCTACAGGATAATTTGCCCCCAATACGATATAGAATTCATCATCAACTGAATACGGTATCTCCATATCCCTTCCATGTGGACAATTACTAGAGAAAAAAATCTTTCCTTCCGGAATAAATTCAGATGTAATTGATTTAAGCACATCATCTAAATAATTTTTCGAGTTTATCACACCATCGTTATTTAACATTTTCACTATTCTAAAAAATTCTAAATAATTTTCATTCATAAAATCCACCTCCAATTTGTCTCTCTCATTGAAATACATACCCAAAATCAATGTAGATATCTCTGTAAAACAACTGTCACAGTATTGTCATAATGATAATGTATTCTATAAACATAATAATACTTTGGAGATGATATCATGTTGAAAAACAAAAAAAATTTAATACTATTGGCAATACTTGTTCTGATTGTTTTGGGATGTTCAAGTCCGATAGTCGAAGATACAATAACAGAAGAAAACATCCTCGATAATGAATACGGTTCATTTGGCGCTTTAGAAGACACGGAATTTACAATTGAAGAAATGTTGACATATGCGATTCAAGACGAATATTTGGCAAAAACAGAATATGAATTGATTGTTAAAGAATTTGAAATCAATCAGCCTTTTACAAATATCATCAGGTCAGAAGAAACTCACATTCAATTGCTTCTACCATTATTCGATACCTATGATATCGATGTTCCTTCCAACACTGCAGAAAATCATATTGTACTTCCGGAAACTTTG
>JAYENG010000057.1:0-3169 GCA_034721975.1 Bacillota bacterium | reverse complement strand
CAACTTCTACAGATTCGTTAAGAGAACCATCATATTCGGAAATTTCATAATCTGCAGGAACAGTACTTTCAACTGTTACAACTACATCATGTGAAGTTCCAGGAATTCCAGCCCATTCATAGTAACCATCAGAATCAGTTGTTACTGGAGGGGCAGGAGTTAAATTGCCGTCAAGATAAAGTTCTATACCAGCAAATCCTGATTCACCTGCATCTTTAGTATTATTTCCATTTTCATCATAGAACACATAACCATGAACTAGCCAAGGTTCAGGAGGTTCTTCATTAAAAGTATTTACGAAATAAACATCACTAAATTCTTCATCTGCGACAATTACCATGAAAGTATCAGTAGTTGTAGAATAACCAGATTCAGGTACTTCATGCACGTAATAAGTACCAACTGGAACAATAGTAGAAACAAAAACTAATTCTGTACCTGATAAAGAAGTAACCAGTTGAGTTAATCCAGAATCGCTGTAAATATTATAATCAAAATAAGTAAGATCATCATCAATATTAGGAACGTCTTTAAAAATTCTTATGCCACCTTCTAGTGAATCATCATACATATTACCGAAGTTGTTTTCTTCTGACATCATACCACTGATAAATGTTTCTTCGTAGAAGCTACCTTCGGGATAAGTTTGAGTCCAACCCGATTGTTGAACTTCTCTAACTTCCCAAGTGCCAGGAACGATACCTGAGATAGTGTAAGAACCGTCAAGACCAGTAATAGCTGAAGGCTCACCGTCATCTAAGACGCCATCACCATCATAATCAACAAAGATAGTAAATCCAGCCAATCCTGGTTCGCCTTCATCCCAAACGCCGTTTCCGTTTAGATCGTTGAATTTATAACCTGATTTGGTGATATCAGCCCAGTTACCGAAGATGTTTTCTGTAAGCTCATCGCCACTAATGAATGTTTCAATGTAGAAGCCACCTTCAGGATAAGTTTGAGTCCAACCTAGTTGTTGAATTTCTTTAACTTTCCAAGTACCAGGTACAATACCTGATATAGTATAGAAACCATTAGAATCAGTAGTAGCAGAAGGTTCGCCAATACCTAAATTATCATCATCGTTATAGTCAACGAAGATTACCCAGTTTTGAAGGCCAGGTTCGCCATCATCCCAAGCGCTGTTTCCGTTTAGGTCGTTGAATTTAAAACCAGATTTTGTGATATCAGCCCAGTTACCAAAATCGTTTCCTTCAGATACCATACCACTGACAAATGTTTCTTCGTAGAAGCCACCTTCAGGATAAGTTTGAGTCCATCCTATCATTTCAAGTTCGTTTACCTTCCATGTACCAGGTACAATACCTGATATTGTGTAAGAACCATCAGCAGTAGTAATAGCGGAAGGTTCACCTTCATCTAAGAGACCGTTGTCATTATAATCAACATAGATAGTAAATCCAGGTAATCCAAGTTCGCCTTCATCCCAAACGCCGTTTCCGTTTAGATCGTTGAATTTGTAACCAGTTTTTGTGATAGCAGCCCAGTTACCAAAATCCTTATCGGTAAAAGTATCGTTGCCGACAACTGTAATTTGATAAGAACCACTAGTTGGGAAACTTTGAGTCCAACCAGCTTGTTGAACTTCAGAGATTATCCAAGTTCCAACTGGTAAATTAAAGGAATATGAGCCGTCCTGAGCTGTAGTAGTTGTATAAAAAGTATTACTATTTGTAGATAGTACAGCCATGATAGTCCATTGTCCAAGACCAGGTTCACCTGAATCTTTAACATTGTTAGCATTTAAGTCATTAAATTTAACGCCAGAAACAGTTCCAAGAAGAACTTCTCCTACAGTAAAAGTCTTTGTAAAGTTAGAGCTTCCAGGGAAATTGGAATCAGTGTTCATATGAACTTTATACTGTCCGCCATTATTTGTTGTATCAGCATAGTGTATTAAACTCCAAAGTTGAGTCAAGGGAAATACACCGTTAATAACTTCAACATCTGGGTTAGAAGTTACGCCTAAATTACCAGTTCCGCCTGGAGATGTGACCTTTATATAATAATTGCCATCTGGCATAGTTGTACTATACATATAAACGTCTGTTTTTAAAGCGTAATGATTTCCTTGAACTGGGTTACCTGCCGAATCTGAAAGTTTAAATTCAGAACTTGTTGCAATTGTAATTGCACTCATAAAATTACTCATTACTAGTACAAAGATCAGCATCATTACAAGTGTCTTTCTAAATCGTCTGTTTTTCATTGTTTTCCCTCCTTTTCGTTCGTTTTTAAATAATACCTATTCCTGGCAATTAAAAAAACTGCCTAGATATTATCATGGCAGTCGAACGGTCATAGTATGGGAATACTTTAGACTTCAGACTTTGCGTCCCTATCTTTCGATAAGTTTGCCTTTTTTCAGTTGATAAATAGAGTTCTTAGCATTGGGTGGAGTTTTGACTCCATCCGATAGTTAGTCGGCTATGTTAGCCAAATCAAGCAGTCTCAACGATAAAATCAAGATTTTTGTTTCGTTGCATTTGACTTGCGACGAAATCGGAGATTTCTGTTAAGTCATAAAGAGATGGACAATGCGACATTTGACCTATGATGAAATTAACAATTTCTGTTAGGTCAAGAGAACTTGTTATCCAGGGACTGTAGAATTCGCATTTTAGTTTTGTCATCGAGACAGTGCAAATAGAATTCTGAGTCATCGGATAAATTTCACTTCTTATATAGATTGTACGAAGACTAGTCTAGTTTTTGGTACCAAGGTAAATATTATGTTGGATTATCCATTTTCATCCTACCACTCCCTCTTACTAATATGTTTTTCTCATATTTATATTAATAGATTAAATCCAATAAGTACCTATACCCCAAAAGTTTGAATTTTTAACATTTATATAGAAATTAAGAGGAAGATTTAATTCAATTAATTAGTATTCATGAACAATGAAACTTTTTAAACTGAATATTTGTCAAATATCATAAAAGAGGAGTGAAAAACAGATAAAAAGAATAGTATTGTTTATATTGATAATGACAATAATTTCAATGATGAGTGTATCTTTTGCAGATTTAAGTAGTAACCCAGAAATAGAATTATATGAAGATGATACAGTAAAGGAATTGAAGATTGAAAAAGAAAAATTTCATATAGCAGTAGTTGGAAGTGTAGAAATAAATATTACGTAGA
>JAYENG010000056.1:0-3173 GCA_034721975.1 Bacillota bacterium | reverse complement strand
TATCTATAATTATACAATTAATCTTGAGTTTTAAATATGCATATTTTGTTATGAATTCTGTAGGAGACGTTTTTATGAATCAAAAACACATTCAGATTCCCATCATCAATCACACTTTGGCCTAATTCATATTTATCCATATATACCTCATTAATCAACTCACTGATCGAGGAATTTTTCTTCAGAGGTTTTATTTTCCTGAATTTAAGAAGAAAAGGAAGAATGAAACTCGCCTATACCTGTAAGCGCTTCAACTTCTGCTCTTTATCATATTTCTGCATTTGTAACATGGTTTCATTTTGATTTGCTTTTATTGATGATTGTAGGTCTATTTATCTGCGGTCTTATTTTTACCTATGTGGATGACAAATCCGATAGTAGTCTTAAGAGCTGGATAGTTCATATATTTGCAGATTTGGCCATAATCTGCATCGCATTGATGATTTGCACTTCAATGTAAAAAGCATATCTCTGATATGCTTTTTTGATTAAATGATTATTTGATAAAAAGTATAAGCGAGCTTCACACCGTAAACTATGATCACGCCACCACAAATATAATTTATCACAGTCAATACTTTTACATTAAAAACATTCCTAAAAGATATTATAATAGTAGTGATTCCCATGAACCAAGTAAATGAGGCGATGGCAACACCGGCAATAAAAACATTTGCATCTGCAATCGGTAAAGACGCACGAAAACCACCCAACAGCAACGACCCATCGATAAGCGCTTGAGGATTAAGCCACGTGACAGTAAAACATATGGCTATGACTTGCATGATTGTTTTATTCACATCTATGTCGCTTTTCAATTCCGGCTTCGAGCGAATCAAACTATACCCTATATACATTACAGCAATACTCCCGATAAAAAGGATCATCGCTTTTAAAATCTCAAATTTATCCATGATCAATCCCATGCCAAAAAAACAAGCGATAGCTAAGCTGATATCGAAAAATATGATTATCAGTGCAACTTGATATGCTCTTGCTTTATTTTTTGAAACCGCTGTATTGATAACATACAAATTTTGCATTCCTATGGGAGCCACATAGGCTATCCCCAACAAAAATCCTTGAAACAAATAATTCAATATCATTCTCCTTCATATTTTGATGTCAAATTGTAAAAATCACCCTCGACAACTTTTATTAAATCATTAGGATTCAGTTCTATTTGCAGCCCGATTTGTCCTGCGCTGACAACAATCGTTTTTTCCATTTCAGCAGCATCATCTATATAAGTCATATATTGTTTTTTCATCTCTATAGGTGAACATCCACCTCTGACGTAACCTGTATATTTTAGAATATCCTTGACATGTATCATTTGAATCTTTTTTTCACCTGCAGCCTTTGCCGCTTTTTTCAAATCCAGTTCCGCACTGACGGGAACAACAAAAACATAGAGTTCATTACCGCTCCCGTGTGTTACAAGCGTCTTATAGACCGATTCAAGATCTTTTCCAATTTTTTTCGCAACAGAAATTCCATCGATTTTTCCATCATTCTTACCATAATTCAAAGTATTATATTCAATATTATATTTATCGAGAATTCTCATTGCATTAGTTTTCTTGGTTTTACTCACATTTATCACCTATACAAATATTTCAGGTTCTAATCTCACAGCAGTGCAATTGGTTTCCAGACCATCAATGATCTTATCAAATCTTTCATCATAATACTTTGCTTGTTTTGGACATTCTCTTACACATCTGAAACAATTGATACATGCCATGGCATCTACAATCTTGCAATCATCCATACTTATAGCTCCGACAGGACAGTTTTCTGCACACAACTTGCATTGATTGCAATTATCATTGGTAGAAGGCCCTATTGAGTTTGGCGACTTTCGCACGCGATAAGGTCTTTTACCGTCGACTTCAACCGAAATATTTTTCCCTATGTTTTCTTTTACCTTTTCAGCAAATGATTTTGCCATAGCGATATCTTTTTCATCCGGTCGATTTGAAGCGACATTACCAGTTATAGAATGTTCACCTATAAAGGCTCCCGCACCAATTATATTACAGTTTTTCTCCTTGAAAATATCCTTCATCTCTAATAAAGCATCTTCATAAGCGCGGTTTCCGTAAAGTGCAACCAATATTACATCTTGTCCTCTTACATTTAAAGATTTTAAATATGTTTCAAAAATAAAAGGTGTTCGTCCGGAATAAACCGGCGACCCGACAATTATCACGCTTTCAGAATCAATCGAAATTTGTTTTTCTCTACTCTTAGGAAGAGTTAAATCAAAATCCATACCCTCTTCAAATATTTCATTGACAATAGTTTTAATGATTTTTTCACTAGTCCCAGTCGGACTAAAATAAATTGATGTATACTTCATTTTTTCTCACCATTTTCCTTATTAATTTTATCTTTTAAAATCATTCTATCATAACTCATGCATAACGATTTTTGATTTCTTATTGGATTTTCCTCTTATAATTCTCACTTTCCATTACACCTTTTTTCTTGAACAAAGGATTTATCCACATTATGGCTATAGACATCCAGATGAAAAAGAATGTTATAAAATGAGTCCAATGAAAACTCTCCTTCAAAACAAAAATACCGATTATCAAACTGATGCTCGGCGCTATGTATTGCAAGAAACCCAAATTGGTGAAATTGATGTTTTTCACTCCATAGGCAAAAAGGAACAATGGAATGGTGGTGAAAAGGCCTGTCGATATGAGCATAAGAATAGTTCTTAAATCTGTTTCATAAAAAAACGGTACCCCATTGAAATTCTGATAAATCAGAAAAATCAACACAATAGGACTCAGCATCATCGCTTCTATACCGATGCCGACTATTGGATCGACAGGGTTTGTTTTTTTTATATAAGTATATAATACAAAACTGAAAACCAAAAGCAATGCAATCACTGGAATTTCCCCTAACCGAACTGCATATATCAATATTCCTATTAAAATAATTAGAATGGCTATAATTTTCCTGTTGTCCAGTTTTTCTTTAAACACCAACACCCCTATGAATATAATTACAATCGGAGTTATATACTATCCTAGACTGGCTTCTACAATTTGTTTTGTAGCTGCAGCATATACATGGATAATCTCAATTGTCGTTTATCTTTGATGATACGAATCATTTCAGATTTTTTATCTGTAAAACCGATGATTCCCATC
>JAYENG010000055.1:0-3175 GCA_034721975.1 Bacillota bacterium | reverse complement strand
TATTCTAAATACGGATTCAACATTTGCAGCTCGTCTAATTGTCAAGCATATGGCGGTTATGATTATGAAGGAAATACATCAAACCTTGCTGTGGATTTGACGAATGGCAAGATTGTTTCATATAATGGAAAAATCATTTATACGTATTACCATGCAAATAGTGGTGGATATACGGCGAATAGTGAAAATGTCTGGTCTGGATCTTTGCCCTATTTAAAAGCTGTCTATGATCCATATTCGATAGGTTCTCCATATTCGACTTGGGCTTTGAGTTATACCGAAAATGAACTTGTTGCTATTATCAAGAAAAACGGCTATAATTGTAGTTCTGTGACAGACATGTATATTAAAGATTTTTCTTTTGACGGAAGAGCTCAGGAAATGATTATCGAGACGGATTTTGAAGATGTCGTTTTAATAAAAGAATCTGCAAGAAGGTTTTTTGGATATAACGAGCTTAAATCTATTTTTTACTCTATAGGACAAGATAATAAATACCCTGTCATTACAAGAAGCGGTGATGTAAATATAGATATCGACGGGTTGTTGGCAATTACAGCAAATGGAATGAAAAACTTGCAAACCAATCAGAGTTATTCAATATTGGGAAGTGATTATCAAAAAAATATTGCTATAAGCAATAAAAAATTCAATATTACAGTCGTGGATGGGGTCATGGTATCGGCATGAGTCAATACGGCGCCAAAACCATGGCTGAAGAAGGATTTACATATGATGAAATCATTAAAATTTATTATACTGGAGTAGAAATTGATTAGGTGGGATATATTTTATGAAAACAAAAGATTTTTATTTTGATTTACCTCAGGAGCTTATTGCACAAACTCCTTTAAAAAGCAGGTCGAAATCAAGGATGCTTGTTATAGATAGAAAAAAAAATGAAATCATGCACAAAAAATTTGATGAAATTGTCGATTATTTTAATACTGGAGATTGTTTGGTGTTAAACAACACAAAGGTTTTGCCGGCGAGAAATTTCGGAAAAAAAGCTACAGGAGCAACTGTGGAATTTTTATTGCTTGAGAGACTGGATATTGAAGATACATGGAGATGCCTTGTAAAACCAGGGAAAAAAGCAAGGCCGGGCGCAGAATTCGTTTTCGGAGAAAACCTCTTTACAGGAAAGGTTGTTTCAATAGACGAAGGGGGAACTAGGCTGGTACAATTTGACTATCAAGGTGTATTCGAGGAATTGCTCGATGAAGTAGGTCAAATGCCATTGCCTCCGTATATAAAAGAGGAATTGAAAGAGCAAAATCGGTATCAAACGGTTTACGCAAAACATGTAGGTTCAGCGGCGGCGCCTACTGCAGGGCTACATTTTACAGATGAACTGTTATCTAAAATAAGAGAGAAAGGTGTGAATATCGCCTTTGTGACACTACATGTAGGTCTTGGTACTTTTAGACCTGTAAAAGCAGAAAACATACTTGATCATGAAATGCATTCCGAGTATTATACGCTAGATGAAAAAAATGCAAAACTGATAAATGATGCAAAAGACTCAGGAGCAAAGATCATATCTGTAGGTACGACTTCCACTAGAACTTTGGAGTCGATAGCGAATGATCATGGTGAGATAAAAGCCATGAGTGGTTGGACGGATATTTTTATTTATCCAGGATATGAATTTAAAGCAATAGACGGATTGATAACGAATTTCCATCTTCCTGAATCTACTTTGATAATGCTGGTCAGTGCATTTGCCAACAGGGAAATTGTTCTAAAAGCTTATAAAGAGGCTGTTGAAGAAAAATATAGATTTTTTAGTTTTGGAGATGCAATGTTGATTATTTAATGGAGGAATTTTATGAGTTTTAAATATGAATTGATTAAAGAAGATAAGCAAACAGGAGCAAGAATAGGTAAATTGCATACACCTCATGGTGTTATCAATACACCGATATTTATGCCTGTTGGAACGAAGGCGACAGTTAAGTCGATGATTCCTGAAGAATTGAAGGAGATAGGTAGCGAAATAATTTTGAGCAATACGTATCATCTAGAGATGCGTCCTGGAAGCGATTTAATAAAAAAAGCTGGTGGACTTCATAAATTTATGAACTGGGATAAACCGATTTTAACGGATAGCGGCGGATTTCAAGTTTTCAGTCTAGGAGATTTAAGAAAAATAACCGAAGAAGGTGTTGCGTTTCAATCGCATATCGATGGAAGCAGGCATTTCATTTCACCGGAGGAAGCTGTGAAGATTCAAACTAATTTGGGTTCTGATATAATGATGGCTTTTGATGAGTGTCCTCCGTATCCGGCGGAATACGATTATGTAAAAAATTCTTTAGAGAGAACTACAAGATGGGCAGAGCGTTGTAAAGCTGCACATAAAAACACTGAAAAACATGCATTGTTCGGTATAGTGCAAGGTGGAGTATTTAGAGACCTGAGAGAACAAAGCGCAAGGGAATTGATTGATTTGGATTTTCCCGGTTACGCGATAGGTGGTCTAAGCGTAGGAGAACCTAAGGATTTAATGTATGAAGTGCTGGATTATACAGCTCCTTTGTTGCCAAAGGACAAACCTAGATATCTCATGGGTGTAGGGAGTCCAGATGCCTTGTTTGAAGGAGTTATAAGAGGCATTGATATGTTTGATTGCGTATTGCCGACTAGAATCGCAAGGAACGGTACGGCGATGACAAGCACAGGGCAAGTTGCAATAAAACAAGCTAGATATTTTGAAGATTTCAGCCCGCTGGATGAAAACTGCGATTGTTATACATGCAGGAATTATTCAAAGGCTTATTTAAGACATTTGTATAAGGAAAATGAGATTTTATCAGCAAGGTTGTTTACCTATCATAATCTTTATTTCTTGTTGAAATTGATGAAAGATATTCGTGAAGCCATCATGAATGATAATTTATTAGAATTTAAAAAAGAATTCTTTGAAAAATACGGCTATTAAGTGTAAACTATAATAGAAATATATTTTAGGAGGTTATATATGTCTAGTACTTATGGATCATTGATTTACCTGGTAGGACTTTTTGCGATTTTTTATTTTTTGCTTTTAAGACCTCAACAAAAGAAAACCAAGCAATTGAAGGAAATGAGAGCAAGTATCAAAGCTGGCGATCAAGTTACTACTATTGGCGGTTTAGCAGGTAAAATAATGAGGGTTAACGATGAAGACATT
>JAYENG010000054.1:0-18988 GCA_034721975.1 Bacillota bacterium | reverse complement strand
TTCGATTGTATAATCTCCCTTAATCGCCCCTGTAGGACAAGCTTTTACACATAAATCGCAGTCTTTGCAATCGTCTATTATGATGTTGTTTATATTCAATTCTCTATCGATAATCAAATATCCAATATTGTAATTCGTTCCTAAATAAGGTGAAATAACATGTCCGTTTTTACCGTAATGTCCAAAGCCGCTCGAATACGCGACATATCTATCATTCAATCCTTCAATATCGACAAAAGTCTTACCATTGCAATCAAGCAAATTTTCTGTAAAATCCAATAAATCTTCTAATTTTTCTCTAATGATTAGATGATAATCAGGTTTATTTGAAGAAGCTATTCTCACTTCGTCACTCTTCAATAAAACACCCTTATCCAAATCATATGACAAACCTAGTGCAATAAAAGTTTTTCCGCCACTAAAATGAATCATAGGGTTCACATGCTTTTCTATATCACTATCTTCAAACTCTAAAAATTCTCTATCTTCATAATTTTTTTCTAGTTCATCAAATCTTCTTACTTTTCCAAAGCCGATTTGATGAAAACCGATGGAAAAAGCATAATCAATTATTATTTCACGATTATCCATTTTCATTTCTCCTTAAAACATCTATTTCATATTTATATCCTTCTGATTCATTCGGAGTTTCGAGAAAAAAAGGTATGTTTTTCAACTTGGGATGATTGACAATTTCTATCAATGTCTTTTCTCCTATTGTTCCCAAACCCAATTTTTCATGACGGTCTTTAAAGGAATTAAATGGAGTTTTGCTATCATTGAGATGTATAGCCTTCAAATAGTCGAGTCCGATTATTTTATCGAATTCCTCAATCACTCCATCTAAATCATTGACAATATCATACCCCGCCGAATACACATGACAGGTATCTAGACAAACTCCCATTGATTCTGTATGTTTCACCCCATCGACAATCATCTTGATTTCCTCAAAAGTCTTGCCGATTTCAGTCCCTTTGCCAGACATCGTTTCCAATAGTATCAGAACAGTTTCTTCACCTGAAATTATTTCATTCAATGCTTTTGTTATTTTCTCAATTCCCTTGTCCACACCAGTTCCGACATGAGAACCAGGATGGAAATTATATAAATTGCATGGTAAATTTTTGAGTCTTTCCAAATCATCTTTCATCATGTATTTAGAAAAACTGACAACTTCTTCTTTTTCAGAGCAAAGATTCATTGTATATGGGGCATGAGCCAGCAATTGACCAAAATTGTATTCTTTCATCAATTCGACCGCTTCATCAATATCTTTCAAATTCAGCTCTTTTGCCTTCCCCCCGCGAGGATTTCTTGTGAAAAACTGAAAAGTATTCGCTCCTATATAAATCGCCTCTTCTACTGCTTTTGTATATCCTTTCGCTATTGACAAATGGGATCCCAAAACCATAATTACACCCTCCTAATCATACAATTATCTCTTAAATATAAAAAACCTCCTAAGAGGCAGTATTTACTTTGAATTTTTTGCTATAGGAATAATAATGGTAGAAACAGAATATTTTGCAGTATTGTCTTTAAAAGTTTTTTTATCTTTAATAAATTCTTGAATTTTTTCTTTTACCATATTATTGAGCTCTTTAGCTTCTTTTTGAGTCATATATATGTCTTGAAGATGATTTATTTTCTTAGGTGGATCATTTCCGCCTATCTCGACATTACTATAAAAATCTTTAGCAATATGCTCAAAAAATGCAACGCTTGCTTTCTCGATAGTCTTTAATGTATTTTCATTATTTGCAAGCAAACTGCTATCGACTATATAGTCGTAAGCAACAGGGCAATAATATTTTTCAACAATTCCCAATTTGATTTGTTCATCTACAAGTTCAAGGATACCCACCCTTACCAATATTTTTATATGATAATTAATCTTTGCATGCGGCTCGCCTAAACGATCAGAAATCATTTTAGCTGTAGCTGGTTTGTAATCAAAAGTCTCAAGAATAGAAATTCTGTATTCCTGCGATACAGCTTTAATTTGTTCAAGTTCTCTTAAAACCATTACCTCTTTCATTCTTACACTTCCCATCATTGGATTTCCATAACAAAGTACGTAATATCGTCTTCAAGCACTCTCTTTTTAAAATCTATTTGATCTATTAAAGCATTATCCAGCAAATCTAACGATTTACCATGATATCGCTCTAATATTCCAATCAATTCATTTTCCGTCATAATTTGATTTTTCTTTTCGTCAATTAATCCATCAGTAAAAAACATCACCCTATCTCCTGTATTCAACTGAATTTCATCACTCTCATATTCAGGAACATATATGTCAGCTAATTTACAAATGGGAAATCCTATATTTTTATCTAAAAATTCAATATCCCCATTTGCTCTTTTGACAATCGGAAAATTATTGAGTCCGCCGTTTGAATATTTTAATATCCCAGTATTGATATTATAAGTTGCAAATAAAAGAACCATATGCATTTCGTCCGGAAAATTCATTTTGTTAAACTCGTCATAAAAATGTTTAATGTTTCTATGAGGCTTCAACCCTCTATAACGCTTTATCAATCGCTCTGAAGACTTGACATAATTATTACAAAACATTGTCATTAAAGCTGCTGAAATACCATGCCCGGAAACGTCTAAAATATACATCCCAATATTCTCTTCATCTATTGGATATATATCATAAAAATCACCCGATAACCTCTCGCACGGAAAATAATCCGATATAAACAGCACATTTTTAAATTCATACCTTTTTGCAGGAAGTAAACTTTGTTGTATCAATTTGGCGTTTTCTATTTCACTCGTCAATCTTTGATTGACGCTAGTAATTTCTTCTGTTCTTTTATCAACGATTTTTTCAAGATTTTCTGTATACAGATTAATTTGTCTCTGGGCATCTTTTAGTTGTGTATATGGTATATCAATATTATACCTGAAAGTTGATACATTCAAAAACCATAATCCGACAACAAATAATAACGACTCGATCAATAACTGATATTCATTCAACGTTAATATAAATTCAAAAAATCTAGTTAATAAAATAATTGTTAAACCTGATGCAAAATTTCTTGCATATTTATTTAAGTTACTATAATAAAGCTTGATATACTTAATTATTGCAAATGATACGCCAATAAGTTGAATAAGTTTCAAAAAATTTATAATTACATCGTGATTTACCAAGATGCGAGGACTTCTGATTATTGAAAATAAAAGTATCATGATAAAACCGATTTCAATTACAGGTATGATTTTCAGATATTTGCAGTACCGTTCTTTTATTTTTTTATCAATATCGACATAACTGGCAAAAGCAATTAAAATCGCTATCACCGCGAACATCAACTCGTAGAATATATCAAATAATTGAAATGTTATTTTTGAATAATCGATGAAAAGAGGATTCAAAAGGATATTGGCTAAAATTTCAACAATCGCAAATCCTTGAAAAATTACAACAAAATACACCATCCTCAATCGTCTATGGTTAAAAACTGTAAAATAACTAGTGTTCAGTATTAACAGGCTAACTACAATGCCGCTAAATCTGATTAATAATTCTACCTGTTTAAGATTATAATACTGATTGAAGTAGGATTCGATGTCAGTTGAATTATATGCTAAATGTTGACATAACAACACTAAAATAATCGTTAAATAAAAAGTTTTCATGTCGACTTTTTTATTTGTAATCATCCTGCTCCCACCTTATTTATACTCTTTCTATAATTATACTAAATTATCCTTCTTTTATATATGATTATTTTTATACGTTAAAACTGCTTCCACCTATAAATTCCTTTAATATCGATGTGGTCGGAACTAAATCGTCATCATCGACACTTGTAAAATAACTTAGAAATTTAAGCAATCTTCTTGCTTCAGAGTATTCTTTAAACTCCCTGGTGATTTCTTCCAACAATGGAATAGCATGTTTTTTGAGAATGGCCATTTCGTATACCAGGGCTGAATTAAATACTGCATCAGCATCTTCTTGATATGGAAAAATATTTTTTTCTTCGCCTCTTCTCACCGATTTCCAAAGGTGAAGTGTCTTTAATGCCGAATGTCCTCTAAATTTACTATCTCTTACAATTCTTCTGATAACTCTTACATCTGTCGTCGGTATGCGATTGTGACTATCGATATTTAACTGTGTCAAAGCACTCACATATATTTTATATTTATCTTTCTTCAAAACATCTTCTGTCAATTGTTCGTTCAACCCGTGAATTCCTTCAATAATCACTATTTGATCATCATCTATTTTTATTTTCTTATCTCCGTATTCTCTGTGACCGGTCTGAAAATCAAATATCGGAAGATTCACTTCCTCTCCATCTAGAATATCTTTTAAATCCTTGTTGAATATTTCAATATCCAATGCTTCAATTGAATCAAAATCATATTCTCCACTTTCATCTCTAGGTGTCATTTCCCTATTGACAAAGTAATCATCGGTAGACAATGTAACCGGTTTTAACCCGTTGACTCTCAATTGGATTTTCAAACGATTTGCAAACGTAGTCTTACCGGATGAGGATGGACCAGCTATTAAAACAACTCTTTTCTTTTGTTCTGTAATCGCATCTGCAATCTTCGCAATTTTCTTTTCGTGAAGAGCCTCGGCAATTTTAATAAATTCACCGGCTAGTCCCTCTTCAATCTTATTGTTAAGATTTGCAACATAGCTTACATCTAAAATTTCTCCCCATTTTTCTGCTTCAGAATGAATTTCATATAATTTTTTATGTTCACTGAACTTCGGTACATCAAAAGGACTTAATTCTACAGGGTGCCTTAATATGAGACCCGGTTTATAATAAATCAAATCGAATTTTTCCAAATAACCAGTACTCGGCAACATATATCCATAGAAATAATCATTTAACCAACCTAAAGAATACATTTTCACATAATCTTTTGCTCTATATTTAAGCAAATCCAATTTTGACTTCATATTGTATCGTTTGAAAATTTCAGTAGCTTCACTAATGCTCATCAACGATTCGATGAACGGTTCATCTTTATCTATAATTGCTTGCATTCTATGCTGTATTGAAGTTATATCTCTATTAATCAATCTATGTTCCCCTTTAAATTCACAATAAAGACCTTGACTAAGAGAATGTTTTACAATAACATTTGTATTTTCATATAGCTCCATGACCGCCCTGATGAAAACAAAAGATAAACTTCTCTGATAAATCCTCATCCCATCGGTGCTTCTGAGATCTACAAATTCCACACTGACTCCATCTTCAATAGGTGACATCAATTGTGTAAGTTTGTTGTTTGATTTCACTGCTGCTATTTGAGGAATTTCATCCGTTTGGAATTCCTTGGCAATCACTTCATAAATTGTTCCTTCAGGGTATTCTCTTTCAACACCATCTACATAAATTTTCAATATATTTCCCCCCTCTATATTTTTCCCCATCTATTCAAAGGTAAAATCCTAAAAATCGCTCTTCCGATAATAGCGCTTCGGGAAATCATCCCTATCCTCTCGCTTCTTGAATCCTCACTTTCATCTAGGTTGTCGCCAAGAACAAAGTATTCTTTTTCTAGAATTTCAAAACTCTCTGTATAATAGGATTCCCCAATATCTTTCGCATCAATTAAAATATGATTATCTTTAACTTCAACCATTTCACCGCTTGTCGCTGCAATTCTCTTTATAAGCAACATGTTTGCATTATCTGATTTAAATATGATAACATCATTTTTTTTATATTCCATATTTTTTAAATATAAAACTAGATCACCCGACGATAAAGTTGGCTGCATTGAATTTCCTTGAACATATGTAATCCCAAAAAAATTTAAAATTATAATGATTATTATTATTTCAGATATATATAAAACAAGTTTTCCTTTACGCATCTAATTCACTCTCATTTAATTCATATATCATTCTATATAGCAATTCATTTAAATGCCCATATTTATATTTTAAAATCTTTACTCCTAAAATCTCAAGACAATCTTCAAAATCATCAAGAACATTATATGGGTTTCCATAAATTTTATATATATCCTCTACTGAAACGCCTGCAAACCCATGCCCTATTATGGAATTATGTCTCAGCTCGATAAGCTCATTCATTTTATTCATATTCAATATCTTGTCTACTTGCTGATACTTGTAATTGGTTTTTTGAAATCTTTGTATGTAAGATGATATTCCAAATATCGTGCTTCCATTATAAATCTTGAATTTTTTCTTTAAAATCCTTAAAATATTTTTTTTAAGTACTATATCCGATGTAAAAGAGAACTTTCTATATCCATCAAGCGAACTAATAAAAATGTATTTATACAATGCTTCTTTAAAACGATAAACCCTTCCTAAAAAGTCGATAAATTCTTCATTCACAATCTGAATCTTGATGTTCTCAATCAACTCTGAAAATATCGCATCAGGCACTCCCCTGATCAATTCATCTAAATTTTTTTTAGTGTTTTGTACGATTCCCAATTTATCAATATTCTCATCTAATTCATTCAAATGATATCTAGCTGTTTTAAAATCGAAATTTGACGCATATCTACACGAATTGATAATCTTTCCGGCATCACTCTCTTCTAAACCTTCCTCCAGCAACAAATCATACGCCCCGCCATAATCATATCTTTCTATTAACTTATGAACAACTGCGCATGATCGAATCATCAATATATCCCCTTTTCAATAAACGATTGAATTTCTTTCGACTCCTTGACATATTCTTTTCCTTCGAATTCAACTTTATAAGCATGCAGCAAATATCTTTCTACATCTTTTAGACTCTTGCCGCCATATTTTTTATCTCCTACTATAGGATGACCAATAGCCTCCAACGATGCTCTAATTTGATGTGATCTACCTGTAAGCAACTCTACTTCAAGCAGGCTATATTTCTCATTTGATTTCAGAACTCTAAAAATCGTATGAACTTGTTTAGATTCCTTCACTGGATTTTTATACAGGGCCGATCGATTGCTTCTTTCATCTTTAACGATATATCCTTTTACTTCCCTTGATTTCTCCATCGAACCTTCAACAACAGTAAGATAATACTTCTTGATTTCTCTTTTCCGCATCAATTCATTCATTTTCTTTAATGTATCATAATTTTTTGCAAATATAATAAGACCGCTGGTATTTTTATCTAATCTTTGTATAGATGCCGGTTTAAAAGTTCTCGATGCATAATCACTCAAATATACATTTACATAAGAAGACAATGTTTTCTTGTATTCATTCTTATCTGGATGTGTCAACAACCCAACAGGTTTATTAACAATCAACAAATTTTCATCTTCATATACAATATCTAAATGATATTTACCGATAATCTCGTCTTTTTTAACTTCAGACATTTTATTGAAAAATTCTTCTGGCAAATAAATATTTATAATATCATCTTCTTTTAAAAAATAATTCTCTTTGACTTTTTTACCATTGACCTTGATGATTTTTTTCCTTAAATATTTAAAAATGTTGTTTCGTGTATCATTTCTCATCATTTTCATTAAAAAACGATCTATTCGTTGTTCTTTTTCATTTGTTCCAATTTTTATCTCCATCATATCATTTTCTCTCCTAACAATATTTTATCACAATTATAAATTGTTTTTATCGGTTTATTTTGATATTCTTATATCAAAGGTTGGTGATTGATCCATGGAAAAAATCAAAGATTATTTGTACGATATAAGTGATATCTTACTTTCACTTCTTCTCATAGCAGTCATTACAATTTCAATAACTTATAAAATTACAGATGCCTTTACGATTAAAATTTTCAATCCTGTTTCAGAGCCTGTCATTCCTGTTAGTGAACAGATAGATGTTCCTGAAATAGAAACCCCGATAATCGAAGAAAACCCGGCAGAAGCCGAACCTGAAGAAACTGTTGACCCAATCGAAGTCAAACCTTCAACAAAAGTAGACTTTGAAATCAATAGTGGTTTAACCGGTTATAACATTGCTAAACTTTTGCTGGAAAAAGATTTGATTTCAGATGTAAATGAATTCATTATAAAAGTTGAAGAACTTGGGCTTGGAAACAAATTGAGATCCGGAACTTTTAGCGTTCCATCCGATATCCCGATGGTTGATTTGATTTATATAATTGCCGGCAAGAAACGTTAACTGGGAAAATCTGCTTTTATAATAAGCAGATTTTTTATTTCCTAAGCATTTTGAACCCACCGTAAACTGGTTTTGCTTCAGAAATCGTAATAACGGCATTTTCTTGATTACTCTGAATTAATCCAACTAATCCTTTAATCCGTTTTCTTCTCACATACATAAATAAAATATTTCTCGAGAAGTTCTTTCCCTGTCATTCTACAACGGTTACAGCAAAATTTTGCTCTCTTATCACTTCTGCTAAACCCTTTCCATGTTCTTTTAAAACAATCGCTTGAACTTCAGCCATTCCGATTCCCAGTTTTTCTTCAATCCAAGAACCTACATAATTACCTGCGGCGAAACCGCCTGCATAGGCAACTAATTTTAATGGATCTGAGGAGATATCAGATAATACGTTCCCCATAATGATAATCCATATTACAACTTCGAAAAATCCAATGATCGCCCCTATCAATCGTTCCCCTCTAGTTATCAATACAACTCTAATAGTCATCAATGAAACTTCGATGATTTTCGCAAAAAAAACAACTAAATACATCACCATAAAACATCACCCCAAAATATAACAGATTTTAATATATTATTCTTTAAAACTCATCAGGAATATATCCTTTGAATTGCGCTTCATATAATTTGCTGTAAAATCCCTTTTCAAGTAAAAGATCTTCGTGACTTCCTCGTTCTTTTATACCATTTTCATTCAGAACCAAAATTTCATCTGCATTGATGATCGTAGATAAACGATGTGCTATTGTTAGAGTGGTTCTTCCTTTAGATAATTGACTTATCGCTTCTTGAATCGCAAGTTCGTTTTCGTTGTCCAACGAAGATGTCGCCTCATCAAGTATCAGGATTGAAGGATTTTTTAGAAACACTCTCGCAATCGCGATTCTTTGTTTTTGACCGCCGCTTAATTTTGTTCCTCTTTCACCTACAATTGTCTCATATCCATCCGATAAAGTCATAATAAAATCATGAATATTCGCTTTCTTGGCTGCATCGATTACTTCTTCATCCGAAGCATCAAATCTACCGTATAGAATATTTTCTTTTATATCTCCATAAAATATAAAAACATCTTGCTGAACAATACCTATATTTTTTCTAATCGATTTCATGGTAAGCTTTCGTATGTCCATACCATCTATCGTGATATTTCCTTCGTTTACATCGTAAAATCTTGGAATTATATTCGTTATGGTTGTTTTTCCGACACCTGACGGTCCTACTAATGCAATATTTTTTCCTTTCTCGATATTGAGGTTGAAATTCTCAAGTACCCAATTGTCCTCATCGTTGTATTTAAAACTTACATTGTTTAATTCTATTTTTCCTTTGATATTCTTTAATTCAACTGCATCGTCGACATCCTCTATATCGGGTTTGATATCCATTATCTCTATAAATCTCTCAAAACCCGCCATGCCAGATTGATATTGTTGAGTAAACTGAATCAATCTTCTTATCGGTTTGAATATATACGATGAATACAGTAAAAATGCAACTAATTCACCAAAATCGATCATCCCTCTATAAACATAGATCCCACCTACCACTATTACCACAAGACTTATGATATCAACTAAAAAATTTGTTCCGGTCGTAAAAGTCGCAATGGCGAAATAAGCCTCTTTTTTAGAACTCAAGTGTTCTTTGTTCCCAATTTCAAATTTATTTATTTCACTTTCTTCATTTGCAAACGACTTCGACAGTCTTATGCCTGAAATACTGTTTTCAATTTGACTATTGATATTGGCATGTTTTTTTCTGACTTTACGAAAAGCTGTAGTCATCAACTTTCTACTGAATAATGCATAAACAATCAACGCCGCTACAAATATAAAAGTGATTAAAGTCAAACTTATATTCAATGTCAATAAAATTACAAAACTACCTATCAACATAATTGTAGATATAAACAAATCTTCAGGACCGTGATGAGCAAGTTCTGCAATTTCTCCCAAATCCCCAACTAACCTGGACATCAATTGACCTGTTTTATTATTATCAAAAAAATTAAATGAAAGTTCTTGTAGGTGCTTGAATAAATCATTTCTCATATCGTACTCGATTCTAGCACCGACGATATGCCCCCCATATGCCATAAAAAAGTATGCTCCCATTCTAATTATATATAAAAATAAAACGCCTGCAGATACTTTAATCAAAAGATCGATCTGCCCTTGAGGAATATACTCGTTGATGAAGGTTTTTGAAATAATCGGGAATATCAAATCGATTGAAGATATAAACAATGCTGCTAGTAAATCTAGAATAAATAATTTCATATGTGGTTTATAATAAACTATAAATCTTTTTACCATTTCTTATCCCCAATCTATCATTAATTATAATTCTTTTAATATTTTATACTATTAGTTATAATAATACAAAGGAGCTTTTTAAATGTTGAATGATATTAAGAAATCGATTAATGCCCATTATATAAAACTAGAGGGTGAAAATAAAATAACAGCGGTGCTACTTCCGCTGATTAAAAAAAACGATGAATTCCATGTGCTTTTTGAAATCAGAAGTTTCAATTTAAACTCTCAACCAGGTGAAGTTTGTCTGCCGGGCGGGAAAAAAGAAGATGGGGAACTTCCTATTCTCTCTGCATTGAGAGAGACAACGGAAGAACTGAATCTAAAAGAAAACCAGATTGAAATTTTTGGCGGTATTGACACGATCATTACACCTTTCAATCTCATTGTCCATCCTTTTATAGGATATTTGGAAATTGATGATATTGACGAAATCAAGTGTAATAAAGACGAAGTTGACCATGTTTTTACTATTCCTTTACAATTCTTCATTGATAATAAACCTACCGTCTATAATATTAAAAATCATTTTAAATTTCCATCAAATTTTCCATTTAAAAAAATACCTGAAGAAGAAAATTATCCTTGGAAAAAAGGAATATATCCTGTTTATTTCTATGAATATGACGAATATATCATTTGGGGTATTACAGCAAGAATCATTAATAACTTTTTAAACATAATTAAAGGACTATCTTAAATTACTTTGTAAAGATAGCCCTTTCTAGTGAGTTAGAGCACGATAAACTTCTTCATATTCAGTTTTTATTAATTGATCTGTTTTAATATGCATTCCTCCATTCGATGATTATTCTGCTATAAGCAATAAGCAAACTTACATAAACATTCAAATGATTTTTTCTTTTTTGAGCCTACGCTCAATAATTCGTCCTCTCTCACTATATATCAACCCCCACAAGAGGGGATTTCCACATTACTTTGATACCCATTCTTAAATATTTCAAACAAATTATAACCGTTATGATATAATATATTAAATGATTTTTTTAGGAGAATGTATATGACTACTGCAGCTTTTTTCGATATTGATGGAACATTATACCGTGGCTCTTTAATGATTGAACACTTTAGAAAATTAGTTAAATACGAAGTCATTGAACAAAGTATTTGGTATAACAAAATCAACGATTTGTATATCCTGTGGAAAAACAGACAGGGCGACTATGATGATTTCATGGAAGAATTAGCACAAGAATATATAAAGAATCTAACTGGTTTAAATCTTAATCACATTGAATTTATTTCAGATCAAGTAATTGATTTAAAAGGTGATGCAATATACAGATATTCGCGTTCCCAGGTACAACGGCATAAAGATATGGGCCATCGTATAATCTTCATATCAGGAAGTCCTGATTTTTTAGTAAGTAAAATGGCTAAAAAATATGGTGCAGATGACTATATCGGGAGTGGTTACATTACAGATAGAAACGGAAATTTTACAGGTGATGTAAAAAAAATGTGGGATAGCGAGAGTAAAACTAAAGCTATAAATGATTTTATCGATCAATATGATATCGACATCAATAAATCTTACTCTTATGGAGATACGAATGGCGATTATTCTATGCTGAAATTAATGGGGAATCCGACAGCAATCAATCCATCTCATGAATTAATGAAAATTATCAAGGAAGATACCGAACTGAAAGAAAAATGCAAGATTGTCGTTGAACGGAAAGATGTAATTTATTTTTTAGACGGAGATGTCTCATTCCAATAACAAAATGCGCTCAATTTCGAGCGCATTTATTATTTTATCTGGTAAAAACTATATTGCTATCATTTGACAGTTCTTCATTATATCCATACCCATCCACAATGAATTTTTTGACCCCATCTATAGTTTCAATTCTATTCAAAATCAAATAATTCACCATTTTACCTCTTGCTTTTTTTGCATATATTCCAACAATTTTATATGAATCATCTTCTTTTTTCTCTTTAAAATCAACTTTAACATACTTGAATGTCAGCATTTTACTGAATTCTTCAGAAGATAAATTTAACACCAACTCTTTTGATTCAACATCAAGTTCTATGGATTCTTCATTTATCTTCTCTTTCCAAAACTGATAATTTGTCATATCGAGAACTTTAGCATTCATATCCAATCTATAGTTTTTTATACCATCAAAAGGTCTTAAAACCCCGTACATAGCAGAAAGTATTCTTAGATTTGAAGCTAAATAATTCACCTGTTCTTTATTGAATATATCAAGTTTTATTTCATTGAACACTACACCCGAATAGCTATGAATCGCCGGTAATTCTTCTAAGTTCTCGAAATTGGAATAATTTTCAAAAGTGCTGTCGAGTAGCTCTTTTTTGATTTTCATTATTCTACCTAAGTTTCCAATGTCGATTTCTTTAATTTGATCAGCTATATAATTTGCCTCTTTTATGAATAAAGGTATAGTAAAATCTTTTTTAATCAAATTGTCGGATTTGATATTTCTTGTTTTACTTGGCGACAAAAGTATTTTCATTAAAAATCTCCCAGTTTGTAAAATATAAAACAAAATACGCTCTATTTCGAACGTATTAGTTATTTTAAAAATATACCTCCGTAAATTAGTGCCAAAACGATGGTTATTGCCGGATGAACATTCAAAACATAGACAAATACAATTGCTAAAGCTGCGATTATGTAAGCAGACATATTAACAAAGGAAGTTTTACTCATCATCAACACGACTTGGAAAATCAAAACGACAACGACAGGTCTTACCCCTTTCATCATTCCCTGCAGCCAGCTCCGATCTTTATACTTTATATATATCGATCCTAAAACAACTACAAATACAGTCGAAGGTAAAATCATTCCAAACAATCCAACAAACAGACCTGGAAATCCAGCAGTTTTATATCCGATAAGTGCGGATAGTTTTGTGGCGACAGGTCCAGGCAAACTATTGCTGAATGCAATCGAATCTGTAAATTCTTCTATAGTCAACCAGCCGTACCGTTCAACCGCTTCTTGTTGAATCAGCGGAATCGACGCCTGTCCACCACCAAATCCAAACAGTCCTGTTCGGAAAAACGCAATAAAAATGTCATAAAGAAGTCTCATCAAATATATACCTCCGTTTATTTAAATACTATTTCCATCGTTACAGGATTATGATCACTATTTTCAAATCCTGCGTCTATAGTGTGAATCTCTACAATTTCGATATTGTCAGATACCAAGAATCCATCGATGACCGTTTCAAACGTACTTCCAGGATTATATGCTTCATATAAATCTCTTACAGTATTAGTACTGATGTCATAGCCCCATGTAACAGGCAAATCATCGAACTCGGTTGGAGGTACTCCTAACCATTCCGGATTATACTTATCTCTATCGATGACTATATCTTTTGAAAGCAGTTGATTCCAATCTCCACCGAAGATATAATAATCATCGCTGAAATCCAACTTCTTGATAAATGTTCTCAAAAATTGCATTTGCTCTTTCTTTATCACTCCAGCAGCATCGTATGCCGATAAGTGCAAGTTTATCATATGCAAAGTTTTACCGTTTCCCAAAGGAAGAATTATTTCATCCATACATCTATCTAAAAGAAAATACTTATCCGGAATAGTTTGATCATTAGGCAAGTTGTACCTTGTCGCACTCTCGATTTCCCCATTGACCAAAGTCAACAATCCTGATTCTGCTTTTCCCATCGGTTTGTTTAAAGGAATCGGAACCCAAGGCACTTTGTAATTGTGAGCAAACGAATAATTATAGTCAGAGAACGCCTTGACGATTTCACTCATTTGATCTATTCTAAAACTTCTCGTACTATCTATATCTATTTCTTGAAATAAATAAATATCAGAATTTACTACTTTCATAGCATCGATATTATTTTCTAAATTCAGTAAAGTTTGTTCCTCGCTAGATGATCTCGAGCCTGTTCCACCATCCATGAAAAAGTCTTGCCCCTTGTCTAATCCACAATATCCCATATTGAAAATTGTAACAGTCAGTTCATCGCCCAATGCGCCATCTACTCTGTTTACGTATTCATGTATTTCAATTTCATCAGGTACATAATCTGTAAAAACAACAAACAATACCAACGAAAAAACAAACGCAAAAATAACAATCAAAACGTATCCTAAGTATTTAATAATTTTCATCATCATTCCCCCCTTTCCTTTATTTTACCATAATCAACAATAAAAAAGGAATTGCCTAAGCGATTCCTCATTTATTGTCAATTATCAAATCCTCTAATTTTCTTTTTGGAACATGATGATTTTCATCATCATCTCTCCAATATTCAATATCTCCATCTTCACCGATTTCATCCAATATCACATTTTCTTTTGGTTTCCCTAATGCGATAACCATTAAAATCTTATATTTATCATCTACATCAAATTCTTTTCTTAAATTCACTTTATCGATAGAGCCGAACATGCAACCACCAAGACCTATTTCTGTAGCTCCCAACAAGATGCTTTGAGCGGCTATGCCATGGTCCCAATAGCAATCGTCAGCTAATTCAAGGTCGAGAAGCCCGATTATATACGCGCTGGGCTTTTCTCCTTCTTCAGGGCCGTTCCAGTCCTTGAGATATCCAGCCCATCTAAGGTTTTTAAATACTTTTTCGTTAGTTTCTCTATCATAAGATACAATATATTTCAACGCTTGAATATTTCTTCCTGAAGAAGACAATCTAGCCAAGTCGATCAATTTCAATAAAGTACCTTTATCAATTCTTTCATCTTGGTAAAACCTGCGATATGATCTATTCTTTATTATCAACTCTTTAAGCATATTATTTTCTCCTTAAGTTTATCCTCTTATTTTAAAAACGACAATACCGATAATTATTATAAATATCCCTACAGGTTTAGTCCAGTCGATAATTATTCTATGCGCTCCAAACAGCCCGAAAACATCAATCATAAGTGCCGCCGTCAATTGTGAAACCATCAATACCGCAACCGCCAACGTCGGCCCGATAGATAATACACTTCTTGTCATGCTGTAAATGACGAGAACTCCAAAGGCGCCGCCTAAAAGATACAATTTGTTGATTTCTGCCCATTTTCCTATATGCCCTTCACCAAACAACACCAACATGACGATTGAAAACAAAAATCCGACCGCATGTACAATCGTAGTTGTTTCCCATAGTCCGACATGCTCACCTACTCTTGCATTGAATACCATCTGCATAGCTATAAATATTCCTGCAATCAATGAAAATAATACTCCTACCATAACGACTCCTTCATTTTCTATCAATGCATCAGCATTGATAATTTTCCAATATGACTAGATTTTTTCTATTGAAACCAAATTTCATCTTGTCCCCAACCATGAAGTCAGCTTCGATGTATTCGTTGAACAACAGATAAGAAATGATTTTCCCGAATTCGGTGTTTAAAGTAATCTCAAAATATGTCGCCATATCCGCAATTTCTTCAACCACACCTATCCCGATATAATCAAATATTTCACTGTTGTTAATGATTTTTACGTTCTCTGGTCTGATACCTGCATATCCAGTTTCATTAAAATTGATTTCAGTTGCATCAATGATATTTTTAAGTCCCACAAAATTGGCGACAAATAGTGAATTCGGATAATTCAGAATATCTTCCATAGTACCGCTTTGAATGATTCTACCGTCATTTACAACACTTACGCGGTTACCGAGATAATAGGCCTCTTGAAAACTATGAGTCACCATGATCACTGTCATCTGATATTTTTCATGCATTTTTTTAATATCTCGCATGAGTCTATCTTTGATATGCGAATCCAGCGCAGCTAGCGGTTCGTCCATCAAAAGCACATTAGGTCTGACAATCAACGCCCTGGCCAATGATACACGTTGTTTTTCTCCGCCGCTTAAATTTTCGGTATACCTATCGATAAGATGCTCTATCTGCAACAATCTTGTCAATTCTAGAAAATCTTTCATATATTCTTTTTTGTTTTTCTTCGGTCCGAATTGTAAACCATAAAGAATGTTTTCTTTAACAGTGAAATGTGGGAACAACGAATAATCTTGATAGCAAATAGAAACATTTCTTTCCTCTGGTTTAGAATATGAAACATCCTTGCCGTTGATAACGATTTGTCCGAATTGAGGTTTGATCAATCCACCTATCGCCTCTAAAATAACACTTTTCCCTGCGCCCGTAGGTCCTAAAAGAATATAGAATTCTCCTTGTCTGACATCAAATGAAATTTCTTTGAGTTTAAACTCGCCCAATTGAATTTCAAGGTCTTTTATCTGTATCATAATTATACTCGCTTTCTGTAACTTTTAATAGAAATTAATCTTAAAACAACAAATATCAATAGAGAAATAATAAGTAAAATTATTGTTACTGGTACAGCATAATTCATACCATATGTCGTATATCTCTCATAAATCAGTGTAGGTGCTACCATCGGATGATATGCTAAAATTATAACCGCTCCGAACTCACTGATAGAGCGCGCCCAAGTCAGTATCATACCACTGAGAATATCACGCCACCCCAGTGGGAATGTGATTTTTAAAAATGTTTGAAAGTGGGTGGCTCCAAGACTTCTAGATACATTTTCCAATCTCTCGGGAATCCATTTATATGCCTCTTTGGCCGAGTTGAACATCAGTGGCATACTCACAAACAACATAGCTAACACTACTGCTATTTCGGTTCCTAATACTTCGATTCTGTTATTCACCAAGAATCTTCCAAAAAAGCTTTTTGGCGATAAAACCGTCAATAACGCTATACCAGCCACAGTATGAGGCATGACCATGGGAATATCAATTATACTTTCTAGCAATTGTTTAAATTTGAAATCATGACGAACTACAAAATATGCAAACGGTACAGAAAGAACGAATGCAATAAATGTGGTTGTCGATGCTGTTCTGATACTTCTAAATATTACTTTTATCACTACCGGGTCTTTTAATGTTTCAACCAATAATGGCCACTTTGTCCAAGTAAATGTATTGATAATCGGAAAGAGAACAAAAAATAAAATCATCAATCCAGTAAAAAGTGAAAACACATATAATTTTTCAATACGTTTATTCATATATATTCTCCTTCCAAAATAATCATACTTCTATTTTACAACATTTTTTAAACTTTCAGGAAAATTTTCTTCTCCGAAAACCGTTATTTCATCTAAAACCGGTTGTCCGGATTCATTAAGAATCTTCATCCCTTGATTTCTATCAAATAAAAACTCCAAGAAAAGCAGTGCCAGCTCTTCGTTTTCTCCAGTCGTCGGCATTGTCAAACTGTAGACAATCGGCGCAGCAGTTCTTGTAATAGTAGATCCCGGCTCGCTTCCGCTAAGTTCAACTGATGCTTGCGAATAAAAATCTTTAAATTCTATTGAAGAAAGATTGATCTCATTTGGCAATTTTATATATTTCAATTCAGGATTCAATAACTGATGTTGCATCGCTACTGATTCATATTCAAAAGCATAATCCAACGCTCCTGTTTCAAGCATAGCAATCAATTCGACAGATTTAGGTCTGATGTTTTTATCCTTTCGGACCTCTATCAATCCGTCATAGAGTCCTTCCATTTTATAGTGTTTTTCAGCCAATTGCATTGTTAAAAGACTACGATAACCACACGGATCCGCATTCGGTTCGCTGTGTCCGTAATTGACGTCTTCTTTCAATAATATCTCATGCCAATTTTCACTCGTTATATCATTTGAATAACGACTGTCTTCCGAATACATGATTACCATTGAATTTTGAGCAAATAGTGCATTCCAATCGGCGTAATCTGGAATCATCAATGTATCGATAACTGCATAATCGGCAGATGCCAATACGTCGACTTTATCTTCAAACTCGACAATTTTTCTAGTAACAGCGCGGCTTCCGCCCGGTGTTCTTATAACATCGATGTTTGGATATTTTTCTTCAAACGCCTTTTCGACATTTTCAAACGGAATCGTCAAACTTCCGGCATGATAGACAATCACTTCGCCTTCCAACTCTGTTTTTGAAACATCTTCATCATTATTTGCACAACCAAACAACGATATCGCCAATGACAATATTACAACTGGCAAAACAATCTTTTTCATAATAATATGCACCCCTTTTTTACATAAAAAAAGACTCCCCCCTGTAATATGGAAAGTCAAAAAAATCAATTGATTGTTAAACTTGATTACTTTCCACACTGGGAGGCCTTATCGTTTCCAATAAAACCCTATCGTTAAATAAACCATACACTAGTTTAGGTTTATTTAATCGCAATCTTATTTTATATTAATTTCTATTTCAGTATACCATATATTATGTTTATAAAACCTAAATATTTTCATTCTCTGATAATTTAAACGAATTTATTAAAACTTTTAATATTTGTGCCTGAGATGCCATTTCCTCGCTTGCCGATGCGCTTTCTTCTGCAGTCGCCGTATTCACTTGAGTGACTTGTGAAATCTGCCCTACTCCGCTGTCTATTTCAGCTATGGCAGATGCCTGCTGATTAGATGCTTCAGCTATCGCTTCCA